>NZ_BAAAKW010000034.1:0-134768 GCF_039527955.1 Rhodoglobus aureus
GCTGACGACCAGCAAGAAAGGACCAGCAGCCAGACCATCCTCGCGCGCACTCTCAAATGATTCCACGAATCAATCCTCGCGCGCATCTTGACATGATTCCTCGGGCCCCCCGCGTTGCCTCACAAGAAACCCCCGCGTTGCCTCACAAGAAACCTCCGCGTAGCCCTCTGCGTTGCCGGACGCGAAAATGAGGGTTGGTGTGCACTTTGGCAGCGTGCCGGAGTGATCTGACGTCGTTGGCGGCAGGTCGTCTTTGCTGTCGGCGGTCACGTGGCTGTCGAGGCTGAGACCCGAGACCAAGTGGTGGCCGGAGGCGACCGAAAGGGCCGGAGAGAACGACGAAAGTCGCCTCCCCGGCCCCGATACTGCCCTGCGGAATACCTACTTCGCGGGCTCCGTGATGATGCTGCTCTGCAGCGTGACCGCGGTCTGGGCTAGCAGTCGGCCGTTGATCGATGCGCCTGTGTTCATGGCGATAAGGGTCTTACTCAGGATGGTGCCCTCGAAGTGGGCTGTGGTGCCGAGGGTCACGGAACCGGCGGTCTGCCAGAACACATTCTTGGCCTGAACGCCGCCCGTGAGGATCACGTTCTTGGCCGGCGCCTCGGAGATATTTCCCGCGATCTGGAAAATGAAGACGTCGTCAGGTCCACCAGCGAGTTTGACGTCGTTGGAGATAGAAACGTCGGTGCTCCACTTGTAGAGGCCGGGCTGGAGGGTGCGCCCACCGATCTCGCCGGCGCCGAGGTTGACGAAGTCGGGGTTCGAGCGCCCGGCGGCGTCGGTGTATGCGATGCCCATGTCGCCGATGGCCGTGGTGAGCATGGTGGCATCCGTCACCTTGCAGGCCGGGCCACCGGCGTCTACCGAGAAGATCGTGCCGGTCACCTCCGGGCAGGTAAGCAGGATGGCTGCACCCGTGATCGGGCTCGCCCCGACGTTGCCGGTGACGACAGATGAGGGGACATCCGTCACGCCAGTCTGCGACAGGATTGCGAACGTACCGGCAACTCCGAGCGCAACGGGCGCTTGGGGGAGCGGGCCTGCGACGGCGGATGCGCCGAAGCCGGCGGTGCCGATTCCCACGACGGCGACGGCGACGGCGGCGGCCAGGAGGCGTTTGCGCGAGGCGGATAGCTGGTGGAATTTGGTCATGGTGTGTTCCCTCCCTACGGACCCACAAGGTGCGGGTCCAGGCGGGTCCGCAGTGGGTGCGGTCGCCGATGCTACACATCGGGTTTCGGGGTGTTGGCCGGGTCCGTCCCGGCAGAGTTCACCCAAAAGAGAGAGGCCCCCCGGTCCCCCGAAAACAGACGTCCACCACGCACGAATTTGCGCGCCCCACGGGACCGGTTCCACTTAATCTAATCTGTCTACCCCAATATAGGAGGGACACTACCCTGTGTCAATGGAACGACAAGACTCCCGTAAAGTGCTCGCAAAATGGGGTGCGAGTCGGGAGATTACGAAGAAGGCAAAGTGTGCGAGGTTGGGCCCGTTGGTCGCAACGACTGGATGCTGAAACCGACCAGGAATGGTGCCCAACTTGTCGGCCTGTCGGGGACCAGGCCCGGGCCGTTGCTCCACAACTCGATTCAGGTGAGTAAGGCCGGAGATGAGCATGAGAAGACGCGCGTCTCCGACAAACCACGCACCCCTTACCAGCGAGTCCCTGCTCAGGGATCCTCACCGACACGAAAGCTGCCGAGCTGGCCCGAAAGATCAACGCGATTCAACCTCGCCTCTTGACATGAGGCACTACCCCACTTTCAAGTGGTCTACCTAGGCGTCTAGTCGTGCCAATGCTGCGCCCAAAAGCACTGCGACAGACGGCTCTGCGGCCAAGATAAATTCCTTGCCTGCCGCGTTATTCCCACGGCCTTTTACCGTCGCCCCAGCCTCTCGGGCAATGAGTGCGCCGGCTGCGTGGTCCCACGGATTCAGGCTGCGCTCGAAGTACGCGTTTACGCGCCCGGATGCCACCATGCAGAGGTCTAGTGACGCCGTGCCCATGCGGCGAATGTCGCGCACTTGGGAAAGCAGCCCTGCAATCACCTGGCCTTGCTCAACGCGCATTTCTTCTAGATAAGAGAATCCTGTGGCGACGAGGGCCTCAGAGAGGTCCACTGCTTCCGCGACCTGCAACCGCTCACCGTCGAGAAACGATCCTCCCCCGACACTCGCCGTGTAGGTCTCACGAGCGCCCGGATTCACTACCGCACCGGCAAGAGCGCGCCACGTTGCGGGGTCGGGTTCTCCCTCAACCACCGCAACACTGACGGCATAGTGCGGGATGCCGTAGAGATAGTTCACGGTGCCATCGATCGGGTCAACCACCCAGGTCAGCCCGCTCGTGCCGACGGATGCGCCACCCTCTTCTCCGAAGAAACCATCGTCGGGGCGCGCTTCGGCCAGCAAGATTCGGATGAGCTGTTCGCTTTCGCGATCGGCGTGGGTTACGACATCCACCGATGAAGTTTTGCGATCAGCGACGGCAACACCTTCGCGGCGACGGCGGGCGACCATGTCAGCGGCTTGAGTTGCAACGCTGGTGGCAAGATCAAGAAGTTCGGTGTGAGGCATGCCTTAAGCCTAGGGCGAGCCAGCGTGCGTGCGTGCCGCAACTAGGCACCCAACGCCCGAGTGGGCTACGCGGATGGCGCAGCACTGTTCCGCTGCTAGTGACGATGATGTAAGTGGTGGCGAGTGAGGGATTCGAACCCCCGAATGCGATGCAGTCTGATTTACAGTCAGATCCCTTTGGCCACTTGGGTAACTCGCCGAGACGCCTCCGGCCACATGTATTCATCTGACCGAACGCGCTGAACCAGAATACAAGGAATCCGAGCACCGTGTGACCACATCGCCAAAAGCTGGCAATGGGAGTTCTGCACGCTGCGCGGGTAACATGGGCGCATGGCTGATTCCTCGTTTGACATTGTGAGCAAAGTTGACCAAATGGAGGCGGAAAACGCCGTCAACCAGGCACAGAAGGAGCTCGCTCAGCGCTACGACTTCAAGGGCGTTGGCGCCTCGGTGGAGTGGACTGGCGAAAGCCTCCTCCTGAAAGCAAGCTCCGAAGATCGCGTAAAGGCCGTTCTTGAGGTGCTCGAAGCCAAGTTCATCAAGCGCGGAATTTCTTTGCGCAGCCTTGACGCAGGTGACCCTTTCCCCAGCGGCAAGGAGTACCGCATCGAGATCAGCCTCAAGAACGGCATCTCGTCTGAAGATGCAAAGAAGATTTCGAAGATCATCCGCGACGAGTCCCCTAAGACCGTGAAGTCGCAGATTCAGGGCGAGGAGCTGCGTGTGCAGTCCAAGAGTCGTGATGACCTTCAGGCGACGATGGCGCTACTGAAGGGCAAGGACCTCGAAGTCGCCCTCCAGTTTGTGAACTTCCGCTAACAGCCTCCCCCAGCGTGGATATCTTCCTGCTGATTTTTGCGGCAACCCTCCTGGTTGCGGTGCTCTTTTCTGCGCTCGCAGGGCGCACGGTGCTGTCAGCAGCCGTGTTGTTCTTGGTTGTGGGGTTCGTGATTGGCTCAGAGACTACGGGCATCCTGAACTTCGATTCCACCTCAGAAGAGGTCTCGACGATCGCGGAAATAGCTCTGTTCGTAGTGCTGTTCACGGATGGTATGAAGATGGGCTGGCCGGACCTGCGCAAGGCGTGGCGGCTTCCCGGTCGCGCCCTGGGTTGGGGTTTGCCGCTCACTCTCGGTATCACGGCAGTGCTGGCGCACTACCTCGTGGGTCTCGACTGGCCTTCCGCGTTGCTGATTGGCGCAATTCTGGCGCCCACTGACCCGGTATTTGCGGCGGCGCTTGTCGGCGACAAACGGGTACCTCAGCGTCTGCGCCAACTGCTCAACGTTGAGTCTGGCGTGAATGATGGTCTCGCCCTGCCATTCGTTGTGGTGTTCTTGGCGGTCAGTTCTGGTGCGGAAGATTTGCACTTGGGCGAGCTGGGGCTTGAGTTGCTCGCCGGCACCGCGATTGGCATTGCGGTGCCGTGGCTTGTAATCAAGGCATTGCACACCAAACTGTTCGCCGCCGCCGGTGTGTTCGAGCCGATCGTGCCTATCGCGATCGGGTTGCTCGTCTTTGCTCTCTCGATCACCGTGCACGCCAACCTGTTCTTGGCAGCGTTCGCCGCCGGTGTGACGGTAGCGACCGTCGGACAGAAAGAGCGCGAAGCTTTCGAGGAGTTCGGCGAGATCATTTCCGAACTGCTCAAGCTGCTTGCCCTCATGATCTTCGGCGCACTGTTGTCCTTTAAGTTTCTTGGCGAGATCGAGTGGACCGGATGGGTTTTCGCGATCCTCGCGCTTCTCGCTGCCCGGCCCGCAGCGCTCTACATCTCGTTCCTCGGCTCCGGGCTCTCTATGCGCGAGCAACTGGCCGCGATGTGGTTCGGCCCCAAGGGGTTCGCTTCGGTGGTCTACGTGCTCGTCGTCGTCACCGCGGGCATCCCTGAGGGAGATCTGATCTTCCACCTCGTCGCCCTCACCATTGCGCTGTCGATCATCGCCCATTCATCGACGGATGTGGTGGTCGCCCGGTCATTCAGTAGGCCAGATGAGACGCCGGCGTGGCAGGGGCCGCCGATCAACAACGGGTCCCCACCGTCTAGCTCCTGAGCGGGCCCTAAAGCTGGCTAGACTTCGAGCCATGGACGTCGGCGGCATCACCATCAATTTCACAACCATTGTCGCCGCTGCTCTTCTCTTGCTCGACTTCACGATTCGAGTGCTTTCACTCATCTACGTGCCCCGCAATCGCCGGCCGCAAACTGCGATGGCGTGGTTGCTGGCGATATTCTTCCTCCCGTATGTCGGCATCCTGCTGTTCCTGATGCTCGGCAGCCGCAAGTTGCCGAAGGCTCGCCGCGACAAGCAGAACGAGATCAACGACTTCATCCTCGACTCCACCGAGGGCATGGATCAGGTCAGGAGAGATCAGCCATGGCCATCGTGGCTTGAGCCTGTGGTTGAACTCAATCGCACCCTCGGCGCCATGCCGCTGGTTGGTGGAAACTCGGCCAAACTTTATTCCGAGTACCAAGAGTCACTGGACGCGATGACCAAAGCCGTCAACGAGGCCACAAATTATGTGCACGTTGAGTTCTATATTCTCAGTCTCGACTCCACCACCGCGCCATTCTTCGATGCGTTAGAGGCGGCACACAATCGCGGTGTTCGAGTTCGCGTGCTGCTCGACCATCTCGCGTCTCTGCGTGCTCCCGGCTACTTTACGACCATTCGTCGCCTGAAGCACATGGGCGTGCAATGGCAGGTAATGCTTCCCTTGCAGCCACTGAAGTGGAAGTTTCAGCGACCGGATCTGCGCAACCACCGCAAGCTGCTCGTCGTCGACAACAAGCTCGCATTTACGGGTTCGCAGAACATGGTGGATTCCGCGTATAACAAGCGTGTCAACAAGAAGCGCGGCCTCGAGTGGAAAGACCTCATGGTGCGCTTTGAGGGCCCCATCGTTGCCGGAATTCACGCGCTCTTCATCACCGACTGGTACAGCGAAACCGACGAACTATTGGTGCGCGAGGGCTCGCTAGCGCCTCCGTCGGCAACCGAAACTAACCTCGATGCTCAAGTTGTGCCGAGCGGCCCCGGCTTTGAGGGCGAGAACAACTTGCGCCTGTTTAACTCGCTGCTCTATGCCGCTCAGGAGCGCGTGATCATCACGAGTCCCTATTTTGTGCCTGACGACTCGATGCTCTACGCCATCACCACAGCAGCCCAGAGTGGTCTCGACGTGCAGTTGTTCGTTTCTGAAGTTGGCGATCAGGCTCTGGTTTACCACGCGCAGCGCAGCTACTACGAGACACTCCTGCGTGCTGGAGTAAAGATCTGGCTCTACCCGTCTCCGACAGTGCTGCATGCCAAGCACTTCACTATCGACGATCAAGTCGCAGTCATCGGATCAAGCAACATGGACATGCGCTCGTTTAGCCTCAACCTCGAGATCTCGGTCATGGTGCGCGGAGCCGAATTCATCGCAGACATGCGCGAACTCGAAGGTCAGTACCGCAGCGTCAGCCGCGAGCTCACTCTCGAGGAGTGGATGGAACGCCCGCGACGCACCAAAGTGCTCGACAACATCGCACGACTTACCGCAGCTGTTCAGTAGACCAGGTCGGCTGAATAGGCCAGCGGCGAGTCACGCCCGGCGCAGTTGAGCTAGTTGGCGCAGCGCTAGCTGCTGCCGGAAGCTATCGATGCGACAATCATCTCGTCGCGATCGACCAGCTTGATGCGCGCACGGCCCTCGGGCTCCCCCAGGGCGATTTCGCGGGCATCCAACCGCTGCCAGCCTTGCAGGTTGGTGTACTCAACGTCACGGCTCTTAAGAAGGTCGACAACGGCCTGCTCTTCTGGATGTTCGGGGCTCCACCAGTTGGCCTGGTCATTCATGACGTGCTTGATGGTTTCCATCGCGTCTGACTTGGTGTGGCCGATGAGGCCGACAGGTCCGCGCTTGATCCAACCGGTAGCGTAGACGCCGTGAACGGGCTCGTCGTTGTCGTCGATGACCTGACCTTCGCGGTTAGGAATCACACCGCGGTGGTCATCGAAGGGGATACCGTCGAGCGGCGACCCGAAGTAGCCAACAGCGCGATAAAGGCTCTGCACCGCAACCTCGCGGAACTCGCCCGTGCCGACAACCCCGCCCTGTCCGTCTGGCTTGGTGCGTTCGTAACGGAAGCCTTCAACACTGTCAGTGCCGAGGACCTCGACGGGGCCAGCGTAGAAGTGCAGGTGCAGGCGTCGTGACGCCGTGCCCTTCTCCAGGCCGCGCCACTTGGTGAAAATGCGGTCGAGCACCATAATCTGCTTGTTCGACTCGATCGCTGCTTTCGAGGCTTCGTCGTAGTCGAAGTCTTCTTCGTAAACGATCAGGTCGACGTCGTCGAGCTCGCCGAGTTCGCGCAGCTCTAGCGGGGTGAACTTCACCTGCATCGGGCCACGACGACCAAACACGTGCACGTCGGTGACGGGGCTCGATGTGAGGCCGTCGTAGACGTTGGCAGGGATCTCCGTCGGCAGAAGGTCATCTGCGTGCTTAGCGAGCATTCTGGCGACGTCGAGCGCAACGTTTCCGTTGCCGATGACCGCAACCTCTTTCGAGTCAAGTGTCCACTCGCGGGGAACATCGGGGTGCCCGTCGTACCAGCTGACGAAGTCGGCAGCACCGTGGCTGCCAGGCAGATCGATTCCGGGGATCGGCAGCGGAGCATCTTGAACCGCACCCGTCGAAAAAATCACGGCGTTGTAGTGCTTCTTGAGGTCGTCGAGCGTGATGTCGCGCCCATAAGTGACGTTGCCGAAAAGACGGATGTTGCCGGTGTCGAGCACGTCGCGCAGCGCATTGACGATGCCCTTAATGCGCGGATGATCGGGGGCAACGCCGTAGCGCACGAGACCATACGGCGCCGGCAGCTGCTCGAATAGGTCGATCGAGACCTCAAACTGTCGTTCTGCTTTCAGCAGGATGTCGGCAGCATAGATTCCGGCGGGTCCTGCACCAACAATGGCGAGTCTGAGCTTGCTCATCGGCTGTCGTTTCCGTTCTTCTCTATGCGCGCGGGCGCGGGTGGCGTACTAATTGGAGCGCTCGACGATGCTATCGGCGAAACGCGTGAGGGCCTTCTTTACGGGGCCCTCCGGCAGAGGCGCAAGAGCTTCTACGGCTTCGCGACCCCAACGACGAGCCTCTTCCAAAGTCTTCTTCGTGACCGCGTGCTCACGTAGTTCGGTCACCGCGGCATCAAGTGCAGCCTCGTCGCCCTCACCATAGAAGTTGGCGTTGACGTCGCGCTCGATGCGAGTGAGCAGGTCTACAGCATCGGTGTCGGTCACTGCGAGTTCACGGAGGTATAACAGCGGGAGCGTAGCAACGCCGCTGCGCAGGTCAGTGCCGGCCTTCTTGCCTGTCTTGTCGGTCTCGTCAGAGAGGTCGATGACATCGTCGATCAGCTGGAAGGCAACACCGATCTTCTCGCCAAAGTCGCGAACGGGCACCGTGTACTCGTCGGGGGCATCAGAGAACATGACGCCGACCTCAGCCGCCGTAGCAATGAGTGAGCCGGTCTTGTCGGCAAGAACCTGAAGGTAGTGCTCAACAGCGTTCTCGCCGGGCTTCGGGCCCAGAGTTTCGTGCAATTGGCCCAGGCACAGTCGCTCGAACGTGTTCGCTTGCAAAAGAAGCGCATCTTCGCCGAGGCCCGCAACGAGCTTGCTTGCCCGAGCGAACAGCAGATCGCCCGTAAGGATTGCCACAGAGTTGCCCCACACCGACTGAGCGCTCGGAACACCGCGGCGCAACTGCGCCTCATCCATAACGTCATCGTGGTAGAGCGAAGCCAGGTGAGTGATCTCTACTGCCTGAGCCGCCGTGACAACATCAGCGTTGTTGCCACTGCCCAACTGAGCCGTGAGCAGAGTGAGCACGGGGCGCACGCGCTTGCCGCCAGCTTCTAGCAGGTAGCGGCTCGTGGCATCCGCAATCTCGTCGGCAAAAGTCATGTGTGCAAGGAGGCCCGCCTCTACCTGCTCAAGACCCTCCTCGATGGCAGCAGCGAATCGACGCTCGTCGCTTGAGGCGAAGAGTTTTTCGCCCAGCCCCAACGAGGAACTCAGGGTGTTGCTGCGGCGAGCAGACGGAACGCTCGGGTTCACTATCAACCGATTTCTTTTGCGAAGCGCTAGGGCTTCGGTTTGGCGTTTTTGATGGTCTTGATGGGCCGGGTGGCGAGGTCTTTGCGCTTGGCAACCGACGCCAGCACCGTCTCATCGACTGGCTTGTGGCCGCGGTGCATAGCAACAATGCCCGCAGTGAGGTTTCGGTGAGCAACCCTGGTGA
This sequence comes from Rhodoglobus aureus, assembly GCF_039527955.1. Taxonomy (NCBI): domain Bacteria; kingdom Bacillati; phylum Actinomycetota; class Actinomycetes; order Micrococcales; family Microbacteriaceae; genus Rhodoglobus; species Rhodoglobus aureus. The sequence goes on from NZ_BAAAKW010000034.1 coordinate 8,881, forward strand.
ACCCGGCAGCCCGAATCCACTGACTTAATTCGCCCTGATCTGGCCACTCACGAATCGACTCAGCAAGATAGGTGTATGCCTCGGGGTTAGAGCTCGTGCGATCAGCAATGATCGGCATCACGCGGTTCAAGTAGGTGAAGTAGCCGGCGCGCACAATGGCAATGGGTGGCTTGGAGAATTCGGTGATCACAAGACGACCGCCCGGCTTCACAACGCGGAACATCTCCGAGAGTGCCACACGAGGGTCATTGACGTTGCGCAACCCAAAGCTGATGGTTACCGCATCGAACTCGTTGTCTCCAAACGGGAGCTTCTCAGCATCGCCCTGCACGAACTCGATCTTCTTGTGACGCTTGCGGGCCTGCTCAACCATGCCTGTGGAAAAGTCGAGCCCAACAACTCTGGCGCCATTGCGGTGAAGAGCCGCCGAACTTGTGCCGGTGCCCGAAGCAATATCGAGGATGCGCTCGCCAGCCTCTGGGGCAACAGCACGCACCGTTGCAGCCCGCCAAAGTACTGCGTTTCCCGCCGACAAAACAGTATTTGTGCGGTCGTAGTGTTTTGCGACACCATCGAACATCCCGGCCACGTCGTCCGGTCGCTTGTTCATGTCAGCCTTACCCACCCCATCAGTCTAGGGCGCTCAGAGCCGATGCTCACTTTCCTCGCCGCAACTGACAGGTACTCTGATACCTGTGAGGCACTATTGGGCTACAAAGCCGCCCGTTCCCGGCACCAAAATCGACGTTCGCGATGACTAGTCCGCGCGAACCGCTCACCGCTGTTACGCGCCCAAGCGCGTCGATTGGCAGCATCCTCGACTGGATCGCCCCCGACTATCCCCTCGCGTTCGTTCGCGACGGTGAGGGCATCGTGGGAGTCGGCGAACTGCTTCGACTCGAATTCCGAGGCGCCGACCGATTCACCAACGCCGCAGCGGTCTGGAGTGAACTCTCACGAACCGCGATCGTGCACGACAGCGTGAAACGTGCCGGCACCGGCCTCGTCGCACTCGGCAGCTTCGCGTTCGCCGACTCGTCTGCGGCTGTGAGCGTGCTCATCGTTCCGCGCCTCATCCTTGGCAGCCGCGACGGCATTCACTGGGTCACCTCAATCACCGTCGGCGAAGTCGGCAGACTCCCCACCACCACGGATGATCTCGCCACTATCCCGCGCCCAGCCCATGGTGCACCCGTGCACATTTCGTTCGCACCAGGAGAGACAAGCCCCAAAAGTTTCACCAGCACCGTCAAAGCTGCACTGCGCGAGATCTCCCAATCACACGCAGCAAAGATTGTGATCGCCAGGGATCAAGTCGCCACCCTTCCCGCAGGGACTGACCTGCGCGTGCCCATCGAAGCCCTCGCCGGCCGTTACCCCGACACCTTCACCTTCGCCGTCGACGGCCTCATCGGCTCCAGCCCCGAAACTCTCGTGCGGGTGGACAACGGCAGCGTCAGCGCCCGCGTACTCGCGGGCAGTGCAGCGCGCGGTGACGACCGAATCTCCGACGGGCGAGCCGCTGCAACCTTGGCGAGCTCACCCAAAGATCAGCAAGAACATGCGCTTGCGCTTGCCAGCGTCATGGATGCCCTGCAGCCGTTGAGCAATGAGCTGGTTGCGGCATCTGCCCCGTTTGCGCTGCAGCTGCCGAACCTGTGGCATCTCGCGACCGACATCGAGGGGCAATTGACGGAGCGCTCAAGCGCACTTGACCTCATCGAAATCCTGCACCCGACAGCGGCAGTCGCGGGCACACCCACTCCAGCAGCGATTCGGATCATCGACGAGTTCGAAGGTTTCGATCGCGGTCGCTACGCCGGGCCGGTTGGCTGGGTCGATGCAAATGGCAACGGCGAATGGGCTGTGGCTCTGCGCTGTGCCCAAGTCGACGGCACGCGCATCACCGCATATGCCGGTGCAGGCATTGTCGCGGGGTCGGATGCGCAGCGCGAGCTCGCCGAGACCGAACTGAAGTTTCGGCCCATCATCGAAGCGTTCGGCTAGCTTGCGGAATCGCGCTCGTCAGCCGAAGTCCACACATACCCATCGCGGGCGGCCTGCTCTCCGCTAGCAGCTCCCTGCGCGAGCATGACAGCACCATCAATCGGGTCTCCGACTGGGTCACGGAGTGAAGCGTCAGGAAGACTGCCCGTTAACGTCTGCTCGAAGCTTTCGCGCAGCAGTGTGCGCGCACGAAGCAATGCGCCGGTGCCGGCGACCACATGCGGAAGATCAGTCCCAAGCGCCGCGATTGTGCTGCGCGCTGCAGACACCCCAGCGGCAACGATAATTTCCCTGGCAGCACGATCTCCTCGTTCGGCGAGAGCAAGCAGGTCAGGCACAAACTCTGCGAGTACGCCCGCCCGGTCGTTGCGCGTGTAAAGCTGTGCTGGCCACATTGACGGGTCTCCGTAGCGCTGGGACGCTGCGGCCAGAATCGCCGTGCCATCATCATCAACACCGTCGTGGGCGAGGATCGCGACCGAGAGAGCGCGCATACCAATCCACGCTCCGCTACCACGATCCCCCAAGAGGTGCCCCCAGCCGTCGACTCGCCGCCAGACATCATCACTATTCGAACCGAATGCGATCGCGCCTGTACCCAATGCACAGATTGCTCCAGCCTCTCCACCCAACGCCCCCAAATGCGCGGTCACCGCATCGATCGCGATAGCAACCGCTGGAGGTTCTGGAGGTTCTGGATTGGAACTTTTCGAGCCCTGCTGCAGGTGAGTGACAACCTCACGAATGCTGCTCACCACATCCTGCGGGCGTGCGACCAGAGTTCCGAGACCGGTAGCCCCAACCCCAATGCCGCGCACGCAGACAAAATCATCGGGCCACACCGCAGCAGCGCTACCCAGCAAGGTCGCCACCAGCTCAGTTAGCGAACTCCCCGCTGAAGTCACACTGATGCGCTCCCCCGTGAGAATTCGGCGTTCCCCCGCCGCAGTGCGCAGCAGAACACGACTGCCGGAACCCCCGACATCGATGCCCAGAACTGTCGTCACTTACTCATGCCCGCTGTCAGTCCAGAAACGATCTGCTTAGTCGCAATCAGGAAAACGACGACCAGCGGAATCGTGGCGAGGGTCAGCCCAGCGAACAACGTCGCCCAATCGGTCTGATATTCGCCGAAGAAGCGGGTGATACCCACGGGAAGAGTGTATTTATCTTGGTCGCGGATGAGGATCAGAGGGTAGAAGAAGTCATTCCAGACCGGAACGAACCGGAATACGATCACCGTTGCAATCGCCGGACGCACGAGAGGCAGATGCACGCGCCAAAATGTGGCAAACGGGCCGGCCCCATCAAGACGAGCTGCCTCATCCAATTCGATCGGAAGCTGACGGAAAAAACTGGCGAGCACGAAAGTTGAGAACGGAATACCCAGTGCGCCATAGATGAAGATCAAACTCCACAGATTCGAGGTGAGACCGAGCGAATCGAGCATGAAAAACAACGGCAAAATAGCCAAATAGACGGGAAGCATCAGGCCAGACAGGAACAGTCCCTCGAGTCCCATAAAGAACTTAGATTTGGTGCGAGCGAACGCATAAGCGGCCAACAACGACACGGCGGTTGAGAGCAACACTGAGCCGACGGTCACGAACACCGAGTTGACAAAGTAGGTCTCAAACGAGGCCGTAATCCACGCTTTCTGGTAGCTCGAAAAGTCCGGAGGGAGCGGCAGCCCGAGAGGTTGGGTTGCCATGTCTTGAGTTGTGCGCAAAGAGTTCGACACCATGAGCAACAAAGGTGTGATGGAGATCGCGGCGTAAAGCCAGAGGAACGAGCTCGACGCGAGCCCCCCGAGCGTTGGGCGCCGGGGCGGTCTAGGGGCACTCGGCGGTGGCGGTGCAATAGTTTCAGTGCGATTCACGAGCACTCGAGTGAGGAGGGACATTAGAAGATCTTCCGTTCTGCGCGCCGCATGAACCAGGTAATGAACATCGCCACTCCGAAAATGAAGAGGAACAGGAGGGTTGCGATTGCCGAGCTTGTGCCAATCGCGTTCGATGATCCCGATTCGAAGGCGGTCCGGTAGAACAGCAAGCTCAGCACATCTGTGGCTCCGGCCGGGTTACCCATCGAACCACCCAGAGCGTAAGGAATAGGAAAGGCTTCCATCGCTCCAATGAATGTCAACACGCTCACTGTGCCAATTGCGGGCACGAGCATGGGAAACGTGATCGTGTAAAACCGCTGCCATGCGGTAGCGCCATCGAGCGATGCAGCTTCGTTAATCTCTTCAGGAATGCCGCCGAGGGCTGCCCCATAAAGGAGCACCGGAAACCCAACCCACTGCCATGCGGTGACGAAGACGACAACCCATATTGCTGTGCTGGGATTGCCTAACCACGGCTGGGCGGCATCGCCCAGGCCCACCGCGCGCAGCGTGGCGTTCACCGGACCAAACAGAGGTGAAAGCATGAGCGACCATAGGTACCCAATCACCAAAGGCGAAACAAGGTAAGGCATCGTGATCATGGTCTGAAAGAACCGTTTGAAGCGCTTGCGACGGTGCAACAAGGAAGCGAGTGTCAACCCAATCGTGTTCTGGAAGACCATAGCCCCAGCGAACAAGAGGATGTTGTGGAAGAAGGCATTCGGAATATCGTCGCGATACGGCAGTTTTGTGAAGAGTGTGACGTAGTTGTCAAACCATACAAACTCACCGCGGTTGATACCGGTCCACCCGAAGAATGAGTAGCTCAACGCGGTAAAGAGTGGGTAGGCAATGAATACTACAAACAGCAGTAGCGCAGGAAGGACGAAGACCATGCCCGTTCGCCGTGACAACTGAATGCCGGTGCGAGTGGGGCCTCGGCGTGGTCGTAACGTGGTCGTGGTCATGGTCTCCGTCGTTCCTGTTATCTACGCTGTGCTAGTTGTGCGACGTTATTCGCCTGGTGTGAACCACTGCGAAATACCCTCTTGAAGCGTGGCCGCAGCGCCAGCTGCATCCGTGTCGCCCAAGAACATTCTCTGCACCTGCGTGCCGAGGACTGCTGTACCAAGAGGTTCTCCGTAGCGGAAGTCAACGAGCAGCAAATACGGAGCCTGACCGGCTTCGTAGTTGGTCCACGCTTCCTGCATGACGGCGTCACCGTAGGTGACTCCCGGAATCGCGGAGAACTGGTTCAGTTCGTCGGCGACGAGTTGTCCGAATTCTGCGGTCGCGAGCCAATTGAGCAGGGTAAACGCTGCGTCCTTGTTCGTCGATGCCGAGTTGATGGCAAAGTTACCATCCGAGAATCCGGGGCTGACCGGTGTATCCGACACTGCCTGGGGAGGCAGCGGAACCTGGTAGGAGCCGAAGTCGAGATCGGGGGCTTGAGTGCGGAAAGTTCCGATCTCGAATGATCCACCAGGGAACTGCGCTGCCTGTCCAGAGGTGAACTGAATCTGGCTGTCGGTGTAGCTTACGCCCACCACATCCGGAGTCATGTACTTCTCAAGATCACTGATGATCTGCAACGAAGCGACATAGTCGGGGTCGTTGAAGTCGGTAGTACCCGCGAGCATCTTGGCCTCGAACTCAGACCCACCGTAGCGCGCGCTTCCGACGATGTCTGCGAAGATCGGCAGCATCCAGTCGTCTTTGGCACCCAGTGCCATCGGCGTGATATCTGCGGCGTTGAGCTTGTCGTTCACCGAGATGAACTCATCCCACGTCGTCGGTACTGACAGGCCTTGTTCCTTGAAAATGGCCTTGTTGTAGAACATCTGCAGCGTCTGTGTTGCTAGCGGCACCGCGTAGGTTTTTCCATCAGCTTTTCCCTGAGCTCCGGCAATCACGCTGGGGGCGATGGCATCGAGGCCATCAACCTTTCCATCGATTGGTTCGAGCTGTCCCGCTTCGATGTTGGGCTGGAGCTGCCCGTAGGCGCGCACCATGGGCACATCAGGGCCGTCGCTGCCGGCAAGACCGGTGGTCAGAATCTGATTGTATTCAGTGTTCTGGAATGCCTCGAACTCGACAGTGATTCCGGGGTTTTGTTCCTCGAAGATGTCGAAGATTCGATTGTATGCCTCGATGTCTTCGGTGCGCCACGACCATACTTTAAGAGTGGTCTCGTCGCTAGTGGTCGTGTCACCTCCCGAGCTGCTCGGTGCACATGCGCTGAGCGCCAAGGCGGTCACGGCTGCGATAGCCGCTATGGTGAGGATGCGTCGCCTCATTATCTCTCCTTTGTGATATGGGTGCTGCAGGTGTGGAATTGTGAAGAAGGGGTCGACGATCAGCGTGCGGATGCCGCAGCAAGCGCATCGCGCACAACACCGCCATTGCTGTTAAGCAGGCTGCGTGAATCATCAATAGTTGTTCCGGCAATTGCCGCGATTATTGCTGTCTTCAGTTCGCCTTCGGAATCTGCGAGCAGTTGTTGTGCTTGCTCTTCATCAAGGTCGGCAGCGTCTTGAAGGATACGGACAGTGCGATCGCGGAGCTTCTCGTTGGTGGCAACGACGTCGACCATGAGATTCGACCATGTGCGCCCCACAGCGATCATGAGGGCCGTGGAAAATCCGTTGAGAGCGAGTTTTTCGGCGGTGGCCGCTTTAAGTCGCGTTGACCCAGTGAGTACTTCTGCACCGGTATTGAGCACGACGTTCACATCGGAGAGGTGAGCCAAGCGCGCGTGGGGATTGCTGGAGATCAGCACCGTCGTCGCGCCGATTGTGCGGCCCGCAGCGAGAGCACCGCCCACGTAGGGGGTGTTTCCGCTTGCGGCAAGTCCAATCACAACGTCACCCGATGCAACCTCTGACGCGTCTAGGCGCCCTGCCTCTTCGGAGTCTTCGGCATCTTCAATCGCGTCAACGAGCGCGACATTACCGCCAGCGATGTGGGCGACGACGCGGCCCGCCTCGAGGTTGAAAGTGGGCCGGAGTTCTGCTGCGTCGAGAACCCCGAGGCGGCCCGAGGTGCCTGCGCCGAAATAGTGAACGGTACCACCAGCGCGAAAACAGGTGGCGGCGATGTCGACAACGCCCGCGATTTCGGGGAGCGCATCCGCGACCGCATCGACGGCGACCCGATCTTCGCAATTGAGCATGTGGAGTATTTCAAGGTGCGAGAGGGCATCAAGATTGCGAGAAGATTCGAGGCGCTCTTCGGTCGGTGAGAGCATGAGATCGCTGTCTCCTGGTCTTTCAATGAGCGGGGGTGATGGGGCCATTGTGCCGAGTTGTCCTTCGCTGAAACGGGGTGTCGACCCAGTATGCATAATATTGTCGCTTTTCCAAAGCTTTTCGGCTATTTTTATCAAATGACCTTCCTCCCCACCGCTTCGGTATCGCAAGTGCGCGCGCTGGAAGCCGCGGTGCTACCACTGCTCGATGATGCCCAGGCGCGCGGAATCTTCTCCGCAGCCGCTGTGGTCGTCGCGACCGACGGAATAGTAAGCGAGATCTATAGCGGAACAGTTCGAACTTGGGACACCGCAGAACGCGCGGCAGCCATCTCATGGCCCGCGACTGACTGCGATACCCGCTTCGACTTAGCCTCAGTGACAAAACCAGTCGTCGCGGCAGCCTTCCTCGTCGAATTAGAGGCACGCGGCCAATCCTCTGAGCTGCTCGTCAGTGAACTGCTGCCCGAGTTTGCAACCGGCCCTCTCGCCCGTGTGACAGTGGCAATGCTTCTCGGACATACCGCCGGGTTCTGCACCGAATGGCTGAGCCGCCACGATGGCGCGTCGATAGCGCAGTTTCGTGCCGACGAACAAGAGACAGCCGCACATCCCGGCCATCAGTACTCCTGTGTCGGCTACATCTGGGCCGGTCTTGCGCTAGAGGCACTCGCTCAGCAGTCCTTGGCTGAGGTGCTGAAAGCGCGAGTACTTGCCCCACTCGCCATGACCCACACCGGCTTCCACCCGCCGATCGAGTCGCTCGGTCAGATTGCTGCAACCGAATTTCAGGGCAACCGCGGACTCGTCCACGGCGAAGTTCACGATGAGGCGTCGTGGACTCTCGGCGGCGCGACCGGCAACGCCGGACTCTTTGGCACAGCGCGCGATGTGATGTTGTTCGCCGAAGCACTGCGCACTGGTCTCACGACGCAAGGCACCATCGCGTTCTCACCGGCGGTACTGGCCGCGCTGAGAACCCCCATCAGCACAACGACAGCGGTGGGGTTCGGGCAAGCGCTCGGTCCTCGTGTTAACGACTCTTGGTCGCGGGCGTTCGGCTCCACCGTACTCAGCCATACCGGCTTCACAGGTACCGCTTTCGCAACCCAGCTTGATGGCCGTCGTTCGGTAGTATTCTTCACAAATCGTGTCCATCCGACGCGTGCATCCACCGCAGTGCTCGAACTTCGCGAGCGCATCGCAGAGATCGCAGCCAGAATCGAGGAGCAGCCGTGAACGATGCACTAGTCACCCTTGAGCAGCGACTGCCCAGCCTGAGCAAAGCTGAACGGCGCGTCGCAGAAAGCGTTCTTGCGCGACCCGCGCTCGTCGCCGAATCCACCATCACACACCTCGCTGAACTGTGTGAAACGTCACCGGCGAGCGTCGCTCGCATGTGCCGCGCAGCCGGTTTCGCCGGTTATAAAGAGTTTCGGATCGCGGTTGCCGCGGCCCACAGTCGTGAGCAGACAACTCGCGAGTTCTTTCGGGTAGACGACGCCGAGATTTCGTTGAATGACTCGATCGCCGACCTGGTATCTAAGGTGGCATATCAAGAGACTCGCGCGATTGAGGAAACTGCTCGCGGCATCAACCTCGATGCGCTCGACCAAGTGGCCTGTGCCATCGCAGCAGCCCCGCGCATCGACATTTTCGGTGCCGGATCAAGTGGCCTGACCGCGCAAGACTTGCAACTCAAACTGCACCGCATCGGCATCCCCGGCTTCTGTTGGTCTGACGCGCACCTCGCACTCACCTCAGCCGCGCTCTCGACGCCCGGCAGTGTCGCAATCGGCATATCGCATACCGGCGCGACCCTCGAAGCGAACCAGCTTGTCGAACTTGCGCGGAGTCGAGGCGCGACTACCGTGGCGATCACCAACCACCCGAACTCTCCCCTTGCCGCCAAAGCTGATCATGTTCTGACCACCTCTGCCCGCGAATCAGGTTTTCGCACCGGAGCCATGTCGAGTCGTCTCGCTCAGATGGCAATCGTTGACTTTCTTATTGTGCTGCTTGTGCAACGCGACTTCTCGGGGACCAGCCGGCACCTGCGTCGCACCTACGACGCCATACAAGGCCACCGCATCGGTGACACTCCGGCTTCCCATCACCACTGAAAGCACTATGTTTCCCAGTACCCCATACGCAGCAAGCACGGCTCAGCCGAGCCCTCTAGGGCCCGCAGATCGCGCCCTACTGTCACCGGCAAACGAGGAACTTGCTCGTGGGCTTCGCGGAGTTATTGCAACAGCTTCCGTGACTTCCCCGGCATCAAACGTCGCCACTGGCAAGAACAAGCACTCCAGCAGCACCGCTGATGTGCGTGTTTCCGCCTTCGAGCGAATCGTTGCCAGTGTCGATGCCTCACATTTTATTCTGATTCCTGATGCGATTGTGACGGCACAATCAATCGGCGACGTCGCCGCGGTGTTCCGCTACGCGCGCGAACACCGCACGGGCGTGACGCTGCGCTCAGGGGGCACGAGCCTTTCAGGCCAAGCCAGCGGATCCGGCATACTGCTCGACACACGTTCGGCTTTTCGCCGAATCACCCCCAATGCTGATGGCACACGGGTGAGTGTCGAACCGGGCGCGACAGTTCGCCAAGTCAATGCCCGTTTGCTTCGTCGAAAGCACAAGCTCGGCCCTGATCCTGCCAGTGAGATCGCGGCGACGATCGGTGGCGTCATTGCGAATAATTCGAGCGGAATGGCGTGTGGGGCACACTCCAACAGCTACCGCACCATGAACAGTCTCACCTTTGTGTTGCCGAGCGGCACAGTCATCGACACGGCCGCGCCAGGTGCGGACGCAGCCCTCGCGCACTCCGAGCCAGAGCTTCACGCCGGACTCGCTAGTATCCAGAACCTCCTCGCCACCCGCGATGACCTGCGAGCAGAGATCGAGCGTCAGTACCGTGGCAAAAACACGATGGGTTACGGGCTCAATTCTTTTCTCGACTACACCGCACCAGTCGACATCTTGGCTCATCTCATGGTGGGATCCGAAGGCACGCTCGGGTTTGTAGCGCTCGCAGAGTTCGAAACCGTGCCGATCGCCCCGCACATCGCCACCGCGCTGGTGCTCTTTGAGACCCTCGATGCTGCCACGCGCGCCCTGCCGGCCCTCGTGGAATCAGGAGCGGCAACGCTTGAACTGATGGATGCCGCATCCCTGCGCGTAATCCAGGAAGATCCAGCCTCGAGCGACATCGTTCCCGAGATCAAAATCACGACACAAGCTGCGCTGCTGATCGAGTTTCACGCAAAAAACGACGCAGCGCTCGATGACCAACTAGTGGTGGCGTCCTTAGCTCTCAGCGCTGCGGGCGCTCCTCAGATGCTGCCAACGCGCGACCCTGCTGAGCGTGCTCGACTGTGGCACACCCGAAAAGGCCTCTACGCCACGGTCGCGGGCGCGCGACGACCGGGAACGACCGCGTTGCTCGAGGATATTGCTGTTCCCGTCGACGCTCTTGCCGAGACGTGTGCGGCGCTTCAACGGCTTTTCGCACGGTATGGCTACGACGACGCAGTGATCTTCGGTCACGCCAAGGATGGCAATATCCATTTTCTCCTGACCGAAGATTTCAGTCACGAAGCGGCAGTGCAGCGCCAGCATGATTTCACCGAGGATCTCGTGACGCTCGTTCTTGCGACTGGCGGAACGCTCAAGGCGGAGCACGGCACGGGACGAATCATGGCTCCCTTCGTTGAACGCCAATTCGGCTCGGAACTCTACGAGATCATGAAAACGGTGAAGCGGCTATGCGATCCTACCGGGATTCTCAACCCTGGAGTGCTGCTCGGATCATCTCCCAGTTCTCACCTTGAGCACCTAAAATCGACCCCCCAGGTTGAAACCGAAGTTGATCGCTGCGTTGAGTGCGGCTACTGCGAGCCCGTGTGTCCCAGCAAAGACCTCACCCTGACTCCTCGACAGCGCATCGCAGTTCGTCGAGCACGATTAGCCGCCCGAAACCGCGGTGACAACGCGCTTGATCTCGAACTCGGGGTGGCCGAAGAATACTCATCGATAGAGACCTGTGCCGCCGACGGCATGTGTCAGACTGCCTGCCCCGTGCTGATCAATACCGGCGATCTCGTGCGCCGACTCCGCCAAGAAAGCGCTCCCCGCCCGCACCGCACTATCGCCGCTCGGGTCGCTCGGGCGTGGGGTCCCATCACTCGCGGCGCATCAATCGCGCTTTCGATCGCCAAACTCTTGCCCACGCCAGCAATCACTGCGGTGACCCGCATCGGTCGGAACCTGCTCGGACGCGATACGGTCCCGCTCTACACGTCAGACCTTCCTGCCGGTGGCCTTCGCCGTAAAAGTGCCACCAGCGAAGAACCACAAGCAGTGTTTTTTTCGGCGTGCGTTGGATCGATGTTCGGCAGCCAAACCAACGGTGCCGACTCGGCCGGGGGCGCCGCCGCAGCGTTCCGAGCGCTCAGCGCACGAGCAGGAATCGCCTTGGCCACTCCGGCACCCATCGAGGGGCTGTGCTGCGGTACACCGTGGAAGTCAAAAGGGTACGCGGACGGTTACACGACGGCGATTACCCGCACGGTCGACGCTCTTGTTGCAGCCTCCGACCATGGACGCTTACCGATCGTTTGCGACAACTCCTCCTGCACAGAAGGGCTAATGCTTGCCGTGCGCACTCGCGCTGCAGAGCTCGGAGCCACCGCCCTCACAATCGTCGATTCCGTCGACTTTGTCGCAGAGCAGCTACTGCCCCATCTGACAGTCGCCGCGCCACTAGAGTCGATCGCGCTGCACCCCACGTGTTCCAGCACACAACTGGGTTCCAACCCGAGCCTCATGGCAATCGCCGCAACCATCTCACCCCAAGCAATTGTTCCTGATGCGTGGGGGTGTTGTGGATTTGCCGGAGATCGAGGCATGCTGCACCCCGAACTGACCGCCTCCGCGACAGCGGATGAAGCGGCCGAGATCGCGCTCAATACGTACGAGGCGTACGCATCCTGCAACCGGGCCTGCGAGATCGGCATGACTCGAGCTACCGGACACGACTATGTGCACATCATCGAACTGCTGGAAAAAGCAACAAGACCTGGCAGCTCCCCCGCAGAAGACGGCAACAATTAACCAGCAGCCACTAACTCTCTGCTAAGCGCCCCTTCTCCGCCTCAACGTCATAGTCGGCCGCGGGCCACTGCGGATCGATCTCCTCGAGCGCCTCCAGCAGAAGCTGCTGAACGGCCCAGCGCGCATACCATTTGTGGTTTGCAGGAATCACATACCATGGCGCATTTTCGGTGGTGGTGCGACGAAGGGCGATCTCATACGCCTTCTGGTATTCGCCCCACAGCAGTCGCTCATCCACATCGCCCGGGTTGTATTTCCAGTGCTTATCCGGGCGATCGAGCCGTTCGGCTAACCGCTCCTTTTGCTCGTCGGCGCTGATGTGGAGCATGACCTTGATGATCGTGGTGCCCTGCGCTACGAGCTCTTTCTCGAACTCTTGGATGGTGCCGTAGCGCTCTTCGACAGTCTCGGGGGTAGAGAATCCACGCACCCGATGAATCAGCACATCCTCGTAGTGCGATCGGTCGAAGACACCGATGTTGCCAGCCTTGGGAAGCTCTTTTCGGATGCGCCACAAGAAATCATGCGACTTCTCTTCGTCGGTCGGCGCTTTGAACGCATGAATCTGCACGCCCTGCGGATCCACTCCGCCAATGACGTGACGCAGGATCCCGCCCTTGCCCGCCGTGTCCATCGCCTGCAATACCAACAGCACTCGGCGCTCGCCTCCGAACTTGCTCTCGGCGAAGAGCCGCTCTTGCAGCTCGGCCAAGCGCTCGGCATTCTTAGCGAGCGCCTTTTCGGAATCTTTCTTGTCGCCATCGAATGCAGGAGTCGACGACGGATCAATGTCTGCAAGCTCAAAATCGGCGGTGACAGGGGTGAGTGTGCTCATGCGCACAAGGGTACCCGGCGAATCTAGCGGCTCAGGGGAACCTCAATGATGGTTGGTTCTGGATGCGCCGAGAGCGCCTGATCGAGTTCGCCGCGCGTCGCCGCTGAGATGTAACGCCAGCCATACGCGACAGCAAGTGCCTCAATGGATGCGTTCTGTTGCGTCAAGAGCACACGGTCGAAGCTGTCACCGGCTTGGCCAGCAACCTCGAGCACGTCGAAGATCGTGCCGCCACCGTCGTTGCCGACAATGACCTGGATGCGTGGCCGCGGCTCTCCAACACCAAACATCAGCGCGCCGACATCGTGGAAGATCGCAAGGTCGCCGAGCAGCACCCGCGTGACGCCTTCGTTGCCTGGCTCTGCCTGACTGGCGAGCGCGATGCCGAGCGCGGTAGAGATCGTTCCGTCAATTCCTGCGAGGCCACGGTTGGCGTGCACCGGAATTTTTTTGCCCGGCACTACGCGGTCCACTTCGCGGATCAAGCGTGACGCGCCAAGCACCAGCCGGTCGTGCGGCCAAGTCGCTCGCCAGACAGCTTCGGCAAGCATGCGGCGGTCGACGGGCGTGCGCACAATCGCCAGTTCTGATTTGGCGTGAGTGCGAGCATCCGCATCAATATCAGGGGAAATGCTTTTGGTTTCGAGAAGCTGGCGACTCGAGCTAACCCAACGGCCGAGCCATGCGCGGTCGGTGGCCTCTCCAGACACCGAAACTTCATCGACGAAGAGTCGAACGCAACGACCGGGGTTGTAGTCGTCGGCAGACGGATGCCGCACCACGATGGTCTGAACTCCGGGTCGCTGAATCAGCGCCGGAATCTCGCGACTCAAGGTTGGATGCCCGAAGACGATCACGCGCGCCACCCGATCACCGAAGTTGGCGGCGTTGAGGAGCTCGCGGTAGGCGACAACGAGATTGGGTCCGAAGTGCGCTCCACTGGCAACCTCGGCGATGAGGGGGGCACCGAGTTCGCGAGCAACCTGCTCAGCACGCGGCCCAGCACCGGTGCCTGCGACGACAACAGTGGCAGGGGCCGGGCTGAGCGCGATTTTCTTTGGCGCTCCCGGCGATCGCTGGGTGGTGACTTCTACGACCGGATCGAGATCACTGAAGAGGTCGGGAAAGGCGGGTTCGCGTGCGACTGCAGGTTCAGGAGCGATATCGCGAAGCGAGGGCTGCCACGTGAATGGCGCTGAGAGCGGTTCGTCGAACGAGAGGTTGAGGTGCACGGGCCCGTTGACTGCCGCAACGGCTTCGCGGGCAAGTAGCGCTGCGGCATCCATCTCGCCTGCGGCACCGGTTGGCGCTTCGACATCCCAGGTTTTGTGCACAGCGGTGCCAAAAATTCCTGGCTGCTGGGTGGTCTGATTTGAGCCGATGCCGCGCAATGAGTCTGGGCGGTCGGCACTGATAATGATGAGGGGAACAGCAGAATGATGCGCCTCAAGAACCGCAGGGTGCAGGTTGGCCACAGCCGTGCCCGAGGTCGTGACAACCAGCACCGGTGAACTGGTTTCGACAGCAAGTCCTAGGGCAAGAAAGGCTCCGACTCGTTCGTCAATGCGCACGCGCAAGCGCAACAGGCCTTGCTTCTCGAATTCGGCGGCGGCAAGCGCAAGTGCCTGCGAGCGCGAGCCAGGGCTCACCACAATGTCTCGAACGCCGAGACGAACGAACTCTTCGAGAAGGGCTACCGAGAAATTAGTTGCCGGAGAGCTAGTTGGTCTTATCGTCATCGTCGAGATCTGCTAGTTCCTGTTCAAGGCGGCGGATGCGTTCATCTTGTTCTTCTTTGACGCGCATCTTGCGCAAGAAGTCGGGGTCGTCGTCTGGAGCTACCGTACGCGTGCGCCCGACACCGGCACTACGTGCCTTGCCGAGCATGAACCACAGCACAACACCGATAACGGGAAGAAGCAGAATCACCAGCACCCACAACACCTTGGGCATTGCGCGCACCCGGCTGCGATCGATGAGGATCACGTCTACAACAGCGAACACGTCTACCGCGACGAGCGCGAAAGCAAGAACGACCAGTAGACGAGGCATCTGTCTATTCTACGCTTGCAGGCTGCGTGCGTCATGCGAGCCTAGACTGTTGCCGTGAAACCTTGGATCCTCTACTCAGTATTGCGGCTCGGAATCTTCGCTGCGGTGTTTGCTCTGTTGATGGTCGCGCAGGTCGACTGGTGGCTTTCGGCCATCATCGCCGCAATCGTGGGATTCGCGATTTCGTATATCTTTTTCGACAAGCTTCGGGATGCCGTAGCGCTCGATATTGTGGTGCGACGCTCAGGCCCCAGCCACGACCCCGACCGCGACGCGGAAGATGCTGGGGCAGACCTCAGCGCCGAAAGCCGCGACCTAGAAGACGATCGCTGAGGCTAGCCCGAGGCCAAACAGCAGTGCCGTGAGCCCGGTGAGGCGCAGCGCCAAGATCAGCTCTGACGCTGCCTTTGCAGTCAGCGCAATCACGCACGCTGGCAACGCTACGAGCAGCACGAAGTACACCAGATAGGCGTTGACGTAGAGCAGCGTGTAGACGCCCAGGATGCCAAAGGGCACGAGCATCGCGACAACGTAGAAGATGCGCGATGGCAGGTTGCCGATCATGACGGCCAGCGTGCGTTTGCCCGCAATCTTGTCTTGCTCAATATCGCGGATGTTGTTGACCATGAGGGTCGCAACGGCAAACAGGCCGACGGCAACGGCAGCCAACCACGACTCGAGGGTCACGGTGTCGGCGAGCACATACGTGGTGCCTGCGGTGGCGACGAGCCCGAAGAAGATGAAGACGAAGACTTCACCAAGGCCGAGGTAGCCATAAGGGCGTTTGCCTCCGGTGTAGAAATACGCGGCCAGAATTGCGAGGGCACCGACGGCGAGCAGCCACCAGTGTTCGCTGCGGATCACGATGATGAGCCCCGCAACGGCGGCGATGCCAAACCAGACAAACGCAACCGTGATGACGGTGCGCGGGCGCGCGGCGCCCGAGCCGGTGAGGCGGCGGGGGCCGACGCGGTTCTTGTCTGTGCCACGCACTCCGTCGGAGTAGTCGTTGGCGAAGTTCACGCCGATCTGAAGCGACACGGCAACGATCAGGCAGAGTAGGGCACGCAACCAGTGCCAGCCGGCACCATCTTCTTCGTGCGGGAGTACATAGGCGGCAGCCGTTCCTAGCGCTACGGGCGCAAAGGCGAGTGGCAGCGTCTGAATGCGAGCGCCACCAATCCAGTCGCGCGCGGTCGCTTTCGCGATCTTTGGCGCTTTAGGTGGGCGACCACCGGGGCGGCCACTCTTGATTTTCACCGAATTGCTGCTGGATTTCGGTGCGACGGTTTTGGGGTCAATGCGTTGCTGTTTAGGAGAGGCCACGGTGGGATTCTACTTAAGCACGAGTGACGCGAGCGCCAGCCGGTCTGGTTTCCCCGCCGCCAACATCGGAATCTCATCGATGAGCATCACCCTTGCCGGTGCGGCTGCCGCCGAAAGTTGAGCAGCAACTGCCCCCCGAAGGGCATCCAGCTCGATTGCGGACGTCGTGATCACAATGGGCGCTTCACCCCATTCAGGGTGCGGCACGGCAACAACCACGGCTGCGCTCTGGCCGGGCAACGTGCGCACGACTGTCTCCACTTCAGCGAGCGAGACTTTCACCCCGCCAGAGATGATCATGTCGTCTGCGCGACCACGAACCCGCAGCACTCCGTCAACGATTTCACCGATATCGTCGGTGCGATACCAGCGGATGCCGTCGTGCTCGCGGAAGGTAAAGGCGCTGCGGCGCGGGTCGTCGAGGTAGCCCTCGGCCAGCATGGGGCCAGCAAGTTCGATGCGATCATCCACAAGCCGCAGCTGAGCCGTAGGCAGGGGTGTGCCGTCCCACACGCAGCCGCCGCTGGTTTCACTCGACCCGTACGTTGTCGTGACCGCGAGGCCGCGAGCGCGCGCTGCCGCAAGAAGCGCGATCGGGGTTGACTGCCCGCCGACCAGAATCCGAGCAAAGGATGCCAACGCGGCGACAGCATCCTCAGATTCGAGCAGTCGCGCCAACTGCACTGGCACGAGCGAGGTGAACCGGCGCTCGGCCTTGAGCTCGGCGACGGCCGCCACGAAGGTTTCCGCAGAGAACCCGGTCGGCTTCATCATCACCGGCACGGTTGCCGAAAAATGCGAACGCGCCAGCACATTGATTCCCGCGATGTAGTGAGCGGGCACAGCCAGAAGCCAATGCCCCGATCCACCCAACAGCTCATCGGATGCCGTGGCGCTAGCCTTCAGCGCGGCGGCGCTCAGCATCACGCGCTTGGGTCGGCCTGTCGATCCGCTCGTCTCGACGACTACGGCAACGTTCTCGGGCACGGTCTCTGGCAGCCCAGAGGGGGAGGCCGGGTGCGGCAGAATCGCGGCGCCCGTTCCCTCGAGTGCTGGCACCAGCGCTGCCCAAACCTTGCGCGGATCGCGCGCGTCAATCGACCAGAGTTCTCGTGTCATCGCAAATGCTCCGTTGCTTGGTTGCTCTGTTACCTAGTACTGCCAGGGGAACGGCGACCAGTCTGGTGCACGCTTCTCAAGGAATGAGTCGCGGCCTTCGACTGCTTCATCAGTTCCGTAGGCCAATCGGGTGGCTTCTCCCGCAAACACTTGCTGGCCGACGAGGCCATCGTCTACAGCGTTGAGCGCAAACTTCACCATGCGGATGGCGGTCGGCGACTTGGTCATGATCGTCTGCGCCCACTCGTAGGCTGTGGCCTCGAGCTCGGCGTGCGGTACTGCGGCGTTGATTGCTCCGGCGTCGAGGGCGCGCTGAGCGTCATACTCACGGGCCAGGAAGAACACTTCTCGGGCAAACTTTTGGCCGACTTGGCGGGCGAAGTATGCGCTTCCGTAGCCTGCATCGAACGAGCCGACGTCAACATCCGTCTGCTTGAAGCGGGCATGTTCTGCGCTGGCGATCGTGAGGTCGCAGACGACGTGCAGCGAGTGCCCGCCGCCGGCAGCCCAGCCGGGAACCACAGCAATGACGACCTTGGGCATGAAACGGATGAGGCGCTGCACCTCAAGAATGTGCAGGCGCCCGGCGGCGGCCCGACGTGCTCCAGCCGCCGCCGCAGCGTCAGCCGCGGAAACCTCAGCCTCCTCGGCGGCGCTTGCTGCTGTGGGGTTCGTTGCGCCGGCTTGACCCTCATACTCGTAGCCTGCACGGCCACGGATGCGCTGATCGCCGCCCGAACAGAACGCCCAGCCGCCATCTTTCTCGCTTGGGCCGTTTCCGGTGAGAAGTACGACACCGATGCGGGGATTTTGGCGGGCATCGTCGAGGGTTTGATACAGCTCGTCGACGGTGTGCGGGCGGAACGCGTTGCGCACTTCAGGGCGATCGAAGGCGATACGCGCGATCGTGCCGGTCACATCCTGGTGATAGGTGACATCCGTGAGGTCATCGAATCCGGCGACTGATCGCCACAACTTTTCGTCAAAAATTTCTGAAACCAGCGCCATGGCTCCACCCTAACCACCGAAGAGCTGTACTTAGCCTTCGAAGGAGCGAAACACCGTGACGAGCACGAGCGGGTTGGCAAGAATCGCCATGGCGAGACCGAATGCTGCCCACCGACGCTGGTAGCCAAGAACGAGGCAGATGACGGCAGTTATCACGGCTGAGATCGACACAACAATGGTGACGTAGCTGAGAATGGTGCCCGCCGGAAAGTCTCCGCCTGTGGCGATGAGCATTGCGACGATGAGAAGTACGAAAGTTGCCAAACCCAGTGTTGCCGCGATAAAGCCGAGCCAGGTCGGGCGCGGTCGACGAACAGAGTAGCTGTCGGGGGCCACACTCTCAGGGTTGACAGTGTTGGGCTCGGGCTGTTCGGTCGAAACCTCCGGCTCGTCCTCGACGACGCCAACGACGTAGTACGGCACGACTTTGGTGCCGACACGCTCAATATCCCCCGGATTAGTCACGCAATAACCCTAACTGACGGTGGAACTTGTCAGACTAGAGACATGTTCCCTTCAGTGAACGAAATTCTCGACACCGCGCGTGTGGTGTCCCTTCCCATGACCTCCCGCTTTCGCGGCATCGATCAGCGTGAAGCGCTGCTCTTTCGCGGCCCCCAAGGCTGGAGCGAGTTCTCCCCTTTCGTGGAGTACGACGATGCCGAGGCGGCCACCTGGCTTCTGGCCGCAATCGATTACGCCTGGAACGAGACTCCCCCACTCGTGCGCGACCACATTGTTGTGAATGCAACGGT
This sequence comes from Rhodoglobus aureus, assembly GCF_039527955.1. Classification (NCBI taxonomy): domain Bacteria; kingdom Bacillati; phylum Actinomycetota; class Actinomycetes; order Micrococcales; family Microbacteriaceae; genus Rhodoglobus; species Rhodoglobus aureus. Next base: position 28,236 of record NZ_BAAAKW010000034.1, read on the forward strand.
TCCTGCGGTGGAAGCCGAATTTGTTGAAGCCGTGCTCGAACGATTTGATGGCTGCCGAACGGCCAAGGTCAAAGTCGCTGAGCCCGGCCATACCCTCGCGGATGACGTTGCCCGCGTGGCTGAGGTGCGTCGCGTGATGGGGCCAGCAGGTCGCATCCGCGTTGATGCGAATGGGGCTTGGACGGTTGATGAGGCTGAACGTGCCGTTCACGCCTTTGCAAAGTTCGACCTCGAGTATGTGGAACAGCCGTGTGCCAGCGTTGAGGAGCTTGGCGAATTGCGCGGTCGCATCGCCTACATGGGTATCCCGGTCGCTGCAGACGAGAGCGTGCGCAAGGCAGAGGATCCCCTGGCTGTTGCGCGCTCGGGCGCCGCCGATCTGCTCGTCATCAAGGCTCAGCCTTCCGGGGGCATTTCTCGCGCCCTCAGCGTTGTTGAGCAGGCGGGACTGCCCGTGGTGGTCTCCAGTGCTCTCGAGACGTCAGTGGGTCTCGCAATGGGTGCACACTTAGCTGCCGCAATCGATCCCCTCGACTACGACTGCGGATTAGCTACGGCATCCCTGCTCGCCGCAGATGTCACCTCATCTCCGCTGCGGGCGCGTGGTGGGCGCATCGAGGTGCGACGAGTGGATGCTGACGAAGCACTACTCACTCGCTGGGCTGCCAATCCGGAGCGCACCCAGTGGTGGCTCTCGCGTCTTGAGCGCTGCCATGAACTAGGTAAAAACTACTCACAGTAGTAAGTTTCGCTCTCACTATGCTTGGCACAGTTAACCGCTTGCCGAGGAGTGAAGATGATTGTCCTATCGCGTCGCGCGCCCGCCCCTGCCGCAGTGGGCCTGCTTGGGGTGGGCTTGTTCGGGCTCAGCCTGTTGACGGCCTGCGCAACTCCGACTCCAGACCCGACAACAACAGACAGCGGAACGGATGCCACGGCCCCCGACACGAGCGACGAGCCAGCGCCAAGCGGCCCCGAGTGCCTTATCGGCGACTGGTATATCGCGGAAGACCAGATGCAGGCGTTCTACACGGCAGTTAGCGGGACGAATGATGGCCTCGATATCACCGTCGAAGGCGGCACTGGGCTTTCGTTCGACAGCGCTGGGACCTATGCCTACACGCCAGATTTCGCGATCCTGCTGCAAGTAGCCGGGGCCGAAGGCGAAGGCACCATCTCGGGTAACGTCACCGGTGACTACTCGGCAAGCGAGACCGAGATCACGACCTCGCATGACGTCAGTGCGGTCACGGTGTCTGTCACGGTATCCGGGATCACGTTGGACGGCGCCGACCTCTTTGGCGACTTCATGTCGAGTGCCCCCATCAACTCGGCGCCGTATGAGTGCGCGGACGACGGGCCGATCATCCAATTCGACACGGGTGAAGGCAATCCGCGCGTACCGATCCAATTGACTCGTGCCAGCTAGCGCGAGTCCCCGGAGCCATAACGGCTCTCCTTAACCAACGCTGGGGTGCTGCTCGGTGCGCCCCAGCGTTTTTCACGTTGCGGTTGCGAGGTTAGGCGAGGTGCGTGCTTACAGTCCTGAGTAGGAGTGGAGCCCCTTGAAGAACAGGTTGACGATCGTGAAGTTGAAGATGATCGCGGCGAAGCCCACGATGGCGAGCCACGCTGAACGCGAGCCGCGCCATCCGCGGGTTGCACGGGCGTGAATGTAACCGGCATAGATGGTCCAGATGATGAAGGTCCACACCTCTTTGGTGTCCCAACCCCAATAGCGGCCCCATGCCCGTTCAGCCCAAACCGCACCAGCGATAAGGGTGAAGGTCCACATCACGAAGCCAACAACCGTGAGTCGGTAGGCGAGAGTCTCGAGCCGTTCGGCCCCAGGAAGAGTGTCGAGGAAGCGCAGCTTCACAGCCTTGCCTGCCTCACGACGTGCCTGCATGAGCTGCACGATCGACAGGCCTGCTGCGAGTGCAAAGAAGCCAGTGCTCAGGCTCGCGACGAAGACATGGATAACCAACCAGGCCGACTGCAATGCTGGCGGCAGTGGCACGACATCCACATAGAAGCTTGACGTGCCGACCCCCAGCGCGAGCAGTGCGAAACCGGTAATGAATGACCCGAGGAAGCGCAGATCTTGCCAGAACTGCACCACCAGAAATACGCCAACGATGAGCGCTGTGGCGGTGAGCGTGAACTCAAACATGTTGGCCCACGGCACTCGGTTCGCAGCAACGCCACGGAAGACAACAGCGCCAACATGAAGCACCCAAGCGATTACGGTGAGCGCCATTGCCAAGCGCAGGTACTTGGGTGAGGCGGGGCGGTCGGCTTCGGTGCCGGTGCGCGGTGCACCGTCGCGGGTCAGCGTGGTGGTTGCAGCAGAGGTCGTACTCGCTGAGGACGCCATCACACCAATGCGGCTCGACGACGCAGCACTCAGCCCCGTGGCATCCGCTGCAGCAGCATCGCTCGACTCGGCAGAACGGCGCGCCAAATCGATGGCGAACATCACGAACGCCAAGGTATAAATCGCCATCGCTGAATAGACAGCGATCAAGGAATACGACACAAAGGTCTCAGTCACGAATCCACCCTAACCGTCAGTTGCTGGGAATGTTTATCGGCGAACTCAGCGACCGCCGCTTCAAGATTGGGGTCGTCTCCCCGCGCCAGCGCCGCGTACTCGATTGTGGTCGTTCCCGACGAGTCTGTCTTGACCGAAATCCACATGCGCCGACGCGGCACAAACAGGCTTGTTATCAGACCGGCAACCACCAGGATTGCGAACAGCAGCACCGGTCCCTGAGAGGGATCGTGGTGCACATCAAGGGAGGCAAAGCGCGGGATGCTCGCCAGCTCAACGCTGCCCAAGCCGTTGGGGAGATCGACCCGGTCACCAGGAGTCAGCCGAATGGTGTCTGCCTCAGAGGTGCGGCCAGCGACCTGCTCAAGTGAGTCTGTGTTTAGTGCGTAGGCGTTGGATCCTTGCCCGTTGTCGAGGCCAAGATCACCCTCATACACCTCGAGGGTGAGCGTGGGTGAGATGAGGTCGGGATACACGGAGACGAGAGCGCCCGAGCTAAGCGTGCCGGTTGTGGGGTACAGGAAGCCGAGCATTCCGATCTGCTGCTCTAGGCCATCCGGAATCTTGATCACGCAGGTGCTGCCCAGGTTGGAGTCAAAGGGAAGGCACGCAGTGGGCTGCGACCAAATAACCTTGTTCTCGGCATCCCTCACCGTAAGCACTGGTGCGTAGCCATTGCCCAACAGGTAGACATTCGTGCCGCCGACACTCAGCGGCTCGTTGACTTTGATTCGCGCGGTCTGTGAGCTTTCGCCGCGCATCGTGGTTGTCACGTTTGCGGTGAAATCAACAGCCTGGCCGAGCGCCTGACGGTTTGACTGTTCGTACACGGGCTCGAACGAGTCGAGCCCGACGGTGAACGGTTCGAGTGCCTCGTCAGTGAAGAAGCGCCCTGGATTGAATGAGTCATAGCTGGCGAGAGAATTACTGAAGGCATAGCCCTCGACAACAACGCGCTGACCCGTGTAGCCGAAGCCGCCGCCGAGTCCCACCGAGAGAAGCACACCAATCAAGGCAACGTGAAATACGAGGTTGCCAGTCTCACGCAGGTAGCCACGCTCGGCGCTGACCGAGTCACCGTAGAGCTCGGTGCGGTAGCGCTGCGACCGCAGGAGGCGACGCGCAGTCTCGATTGCCGTTGAGGCATCCGCTCCGGTCGTTCGCGAAGTAAAGCCCTCAAGCCGAGAAAGCCGAGCAGGGGTCTTGGGTGGGCGAGCACGAAGCGCATCGAAATGATGCTTTGTGCGCGGCAGTACACAACCAACGAGCGAGATGAACAGCAGCAGATAGATTGCCGAGAACCACACCGAGGTGAAGGTGTTGAAAACCTGGAAGAAATCGAGAATCGCTGCGGTGTCTGGGTTGTTCCGGCGGTAGGCGATTACACCATTGGGGTCAGAACTAACCTGCGGAACCAACGATCCTGGGATTGCGGCGACCGCCAACAGCAACAGCAAGAACAGCGCCGTGCGCATGCTCGTGAGTTGTCGCCAAAAGAACCGCGCGTAGCCGGCGAAATCCAGTTTCGGCTGCTGAATTTTGCTCTGCTGTGGTGCATCCATGTGGTCACTGGGACGCGTTGCGTCACCACCGGTCACTGAATCAGAGGATTGTGTCGAAGCCACCGATCACCGCCCCCAAACTTGTCACGATTGCACGCCACACGCCGGTGACCATGAGTACACCGATCAATACGAGCAATCCGCCGCCAATCAAGTTAATAATGCGGATGTGGCGGCGCATCCAGTCCACAGAATTGCTTGCCCAGTTCAATCCGAGGGCCACAAGGAGGAACGGGATCCCGAGACCGAGGCTGTAGGCGACACCGACGAGCGCTGCTCGGCCAGGGTCTCCCCCATCGAGAACCATGCTGCCGACAGCGATGAGCGTTGGGCCAACGCAGGGCGTCCAACCTAGAGCAAAAACAATGCCAAGCAGTGGGGCACCAGCGAGGCCGGTCGCGACCTTCATCCGAGGGCGGATGGTGCGCTGAGCAAAAGTGACCTGCCCGATGAAGACAAGACCCATCACAATGACGAGCGCGCCAGCAATGCGCGTGATGAGGTCAAGCCACGGCCGCAGTAGTAGGCCCGCGGTGCCAAACAGCACAGTAAAGGCTACGAAAACGATCGTGAAACCGAGGATGAACAGGCCGACGCCCAAGACTAGGCGCTTCGTGCTGCCCTTATCTTCGGCACTCGTGAACCCACCGATGTAGCCCAGATAGCCAGGAACCAGCGGCAACACACACGGAGACGCAAACGACACGAGACCGGCAAGCAGAGCAATCGGAATCACGACAAAGAGGTTGCCGCCGAGAATAAGCTCCCCGATTGGGCTCGACACTACTGGTCCTCAGCGATGACAGAGTCCATCATCGCCGCGAGGATGCTTGGGTCACGCACAAGTCCGCTGATACGAGCCGCAACCCGGCCCTTGCTGTCAACCACGAGAGTGGTTGGCACCGCGTTGGGAGGCACGGAACCGGCGAACGCGAGCTGCACGCCTGCGGTTTTGGCATCCACAACTGAGGCGTAAGGGACAGCGAAATCGCTGGCGAAGGTGCGGGAGGTTTCTGCAGTGTCTGAGACGTTGACACCGAGAAACGGAACGTCGGGGTATTCGACGCTAAGCGCCGCAAGGTCGGGAGCCTCAAGTCGGCACGGTGGGCAACTCGAGTACCAAAAGTTCACAACGTAGACCGAGCCGTCAAAGTCGCTGCTCGAGACGGTCTCGCCGGTGTCGAGCGTTGCTTCGTAAGTCACGGGTTCGTCGCGGTTACTCACAGGAATCTCGACGGTCGAACCGTCGCCAGAGATGTAACCCTCTTCTGAGCCGTTTTGGTACTGCTCTGCAAGCGATTCGTTAGGGGTCGAGCACGACACAGTGACAAGGGCAAGGCCCGCCACAACAGCGGCGATGAGACGGCGGTTCACACTGCTCCTAGATCGGTGGATGCTGCGAGCAAGTCTCCCGCAGGTTCCTGATAGTCAACCTCGACGAACTTGTCACCCTCGCGGGCGAGCGTTGTGATGCTCGACAGGGTGCAACGACGACGGCGCGGATCGTGCGCGAGCCGCATTTTCTTCACGGAGCGAGCAACCATCACTATGGGCATTTGGTGGCTGGCCATGACGATTTCGCCGCCATCGGCTGCGGCCCACGCCTCATCGATAGCTTCGAGCATCCGCGCTTCAACGCTGAGGAAGGCTTCGCCCCAACTCGGCTTGAGGGGGTTGATCAGTTGTGGCCAGGCGCGCGGGTTGCCCAGCACCTGAGGAAACTGAAAACGACTGCCTTCGAACCAGTTGACCGGCTCGATAATGCGCTCTTCGGTGACGATCGGCAGGTTGTAGCGCTCCGACCAGGGCTGCGCCGATTCTTGGGCGCGCTGCAGGGGGCTCGCGTAGAGCGCCGTAAGCGGCCGATCGGCAAGGCTTGCGGCGGCAACATCTGCCATCTGGTGCCCAAGTTCACTGAGGTGATAGCCCGGAAGCCGACCATAAAGAATGCGGTCAGGATTGTGCACTTCACCATGGCGGACGAGATGGATGAGGTCTGCTGGCACGGCAATCAGTCTACGTCGACCGGCTTCCGCACTTTCTCCCCCTCTATCCCCGGTAAACTTAGGTGTGTGACTACACGCACCCTTATTAAGAACTTGGCCGCAGCATGCGATGGAGCAACCTCCGTTTCGGGTTGGGTCGATACTGTTAGAGATCAAAAGAAGGTGCAGTTTGTTGTGCTGCGCGATGAGTCGGGTGCGGTGCAGCTTGTTCACCCCCGCTCGTTCAATGAAGACGGCACACCTGCTGAGGATGCTCTCGCCGACACCATTTCTGGCCTCGCTCAGGGCACCTTCCTCACCGCGACCGGTGAGTTGAAGCACGACGAGCGCGTAAAGCTTGGCGGCGTTGAGATCAAGCTTGACGGCCTAGAGATCGCCGCTGAGGCCATCCCCGAGACGCCGATCGCTGAAGACTCGAGCGTCGACAAGCGCATGGATTGGCGCTTCCTCGACCTGCGCGTGCCGCGCAATAGCCTCATCTTCCGCATCCAGACCACGCTCGAGCACGCGTGGCGCACCTACTGGGTCGAGAACGACTTCATTGAGGTTCACACCCCCAAGCTCATGGCCAGCGCCAGTGAGTCAAACGCTGAGCTCTTTGAGGTCGAGTATTTCGACACCAAGGCCTACCTCGCGCAGAGCCCCCAGTTCTTCAAGCAGATGGCTCAGGCGGCCGGCTTCGGCAAGATCTTCGAGATCGCCCCCAGCTTTCGTGCCGACCCCAGCTTCACTTCACGTCACGCCACCGAGTTCACGATGGTCGACAACGAGATCAGCTGGATCGATAGCCACGAAGACGTCATGGAGCTGCACGAGAAGCTCATGGTTGTTGGCTTCCAAGCCGTAAAAGACAAGCACGGCGAGGAGATCGAGAAACTGTTCGGCATTGAGCTGACGGTTCCGACCACACCGTTTCCCCGTATCCCGCTGGCTGAGGCCAAGCAGATCGTCAGCGACCGCGGCTACACGGTGCCTCGTGCCGACGCCGACATGGACCCCGAGGGTGAGCGCCAGATCGCGGCGTACGTGAAAGAAACGTACGATCACGACTTCGTGTTCTTGACCGACTACGCCTCCAGCATCCGCCCGTTTTATCACATGCGTCATGCGGATGATGCTGGCCTCACCAACAGCTATGACCTCGTCTACAACGGCGTCGAGATTTCTACTGGCGCCCAGCGCGAGCACCGCGTTGACGTGTTGGAGGCGCAGATTCGCGACAAGGGCATGGACCCCGCCGAGCTCGACTTCTACCTCGACTTCTTCCGCTACGGCGTACCCCCGCACGGCGGATTCGGCATGGGCCTTGGCCGCGTGCTGATGCTGATGCTTGGCCTGCCGAACCTGCGCGAAGCTACGTACCTGTTCCGCGGACCGACGCGCCTCACCCCGTAGCTGCTGCTGCCCAAACAATCCGACACACCTCCCCATAGCCAGCACGCAACCCGTTAAGGCAGGATGACGACATGTCAAAGAAAATTGATGCCGCGCTCAAGGATCTGAAGAAAGCGCTCAACAAGCATGCCGAAGTAGTGGGCAGCAAGCCGGTTTCGCTCAAGAAGGCGCAACGAGCTACCGCCCAGGTTGCCGCAGCAGCAACTAACTATGCCGAGATTGTGCACGCCAAGAGTGGAATGGGTAACCCGTTCGACGACATGCTGCAGCCCGGCCTCGACAGCGGAACGCTCGCGTCATTGGCCGCCGAGCGTGACTCGATCAAGAACAACATAACGGGCCCGATCCCCATCAAGCGGTAGGGCAACGGCGCACGCTAGACCTCGAAGTCAACGCAGACACGTTCGCGCGTGTTCGCCTTGACGACTGCGCCGGCGGTAACGTGCAGCGGATGCGTGTAGTAGACCGTGAGCGCCTCAACCGAGCAGTGGTCAGACTCGAGGATGGCGTGCCAGTTCGACTCTGCTTTGGCAACATTGCGGCGCACCGTGAGGCTTTCGAGACCCTCGATTTGACCGACGAGGGGTTCAAGGGCAGCAGCCATGTCATCCACTGCACTCTGCTGAGCTTCAGGATCTTCGGCGTTGAGCTTCCACATAACTACGTGACGGATCATTCGGATTCCTTCTGCAGTGCGGCAGAGAGCCGCGCGGGGTCGACACGCCAAATGGTGTGTACGCGGTCATTGATGAGCACTACCGGAATTTCGTCTCGATACTGTGTGTGAAGTTCTTCGTCATCGAGAATCGACTGCTCCGAGAGCTCGACCGAGAACTCCGGGGGTAGTTCGGCGATAACGCCGATGATCGTATCCCGGGCATCGTCACATAAATGACAACCGGGTTTGCCGATTAATGCAAGACGTTTCGTAGGCACGACCCTAGAATAATGCGGATGCCCGAGGTAACGTCGCACCAGTCAAGTCAGAACGCAGTTCTGGCCTTCTTCGACGTGGACAATACCCTGATGCGCGGGGCGAGTGTCTACTACCTCGCCAAGGAAGCATGGCACCGCGGAATCGTTGGCTGGCGCGATATCGCCCGCTTTGCCTGGCAACAATTTCGCTTCATTTCGGTTGGCGAGAATCACAAACACATGGCGAGCGCACGGGAACGTGCCCTCGCAATTGTTGGCGGGCACTCCGAAAAGACACTGTTCGAGCTGGCCGAGCAGATCTATGAACGCGATATTCTGCCCAACCTTTGGCCTGAGACCGTCGACCTCGCTAAAGAGCACCTCGCGAAGGGCCACGAAGTGTGGTTGGTTACGGCGACCCCGCAATTCGTTGCCGAGGTTATCGCCGCACGGCTCGGGCTCACTGGGGCGCTCGGAACGCGTGTGCACGCCAAAGACGGCGTTCTCACGGGAGAACTCGATGGCCACGTGCTGCACGGACCTGAAAAGGCTGCTGTCGCCACAGAACTCGCTGAGCGACTCGGGGCCGACCTCGCTGAGTGCTGGGCGTACTCCGATTCCAGCAACGACATTCCGCTGCTGACTGCAGTCGGAAACCGTGTTGCGGTGAACGCAGATGCGAAACTAACGAATCATGCCCAAAAACTAGGATGGCAAATTCTGCCGCTCAACCGCGCCAGCCTGAAAGAGGCGAGAAGACGGGTTAAGCGGCAGGCCAAGACTGTGCGAAAGCGCGGTCGGCAATAACGAACACCGAACCGTGCAAAAGCGCGGTCGTTGAGACTATCTACTTCTTGTTGCGACGCTGGTGGCGCGTCTTGCGAAGCAGCTTGCGGTGCTTCTTCTTGGCCATACGCTTGCGACGCTTTTTGATGACTGAACCCATAGGGACCTCACTGATTTCTGAACGAACCGACCCGGTCCGATTCAGAACCGCGGAAAGACATACCGGAGGAGTTTACCGCACCGGGCGGGTTTTGAATATTCGATGGCCGGGGAACGAACCCAGTCTGAATGCAGGCTGTTAACCGACCTCGGAGATCGAGGGCGCAACCGCGCTTGCTACAGCCGATTCTGGGATACGAAAAGAGCGACCGAAACGAACCGCAGGCAGCTCACCAGAGTGAACAAGTCTGTACACGGTCATGTTTGAGACACGCATCATGTCGGCCACTTCGGCGACGGTGAGAAAGCGCATCTCAGTAAGATCCCGTGACATTGGACTAGCCCCTTTGGCTCACAGACGGCTGCAGAACACACTCAGCATGTGACTGAAGTGCTAATCGGTAACAATAGGGGCTGGTGTGACTCGCTGTCCAGCCCTAATCCACTATTTGCGGCGCGCCTGCGGACTAATCTTTGCCAAAGATGCGAGTGCGCACATTGCGCGGTAGGTGTTTGGCTGCCTCCGTTACATCGTGCAGCGCAGAGCGAGCCTGATGGGTGCGCTCGGCAACCTGGCGACCGAAGTTGTCTCCGACATCCGCCCCCGACCAGGCAGCAAATGCACCAGACGAGGCGCGAACCTCGTCGTCGAGGTCGTCATGGAAGTCAGCGCTCAAGAACGGAATCAACCAGTCTTCGACCTCCTCAAGCGGAGAAGAATCGAGGCGGTAATAGCGGTGTTGGCCGTCTTCACGAACCGATACCAACCCGTGATCGCGCAGCACCTTCAGGTGCTTGGAGACAGTCGGTTGGCTCAATTCGAGCTTCTCAACAATCTCGCTAACGCTGAGCTCGCCGCTGGGAGAATCAGAGGCAATGTACTGCTCGAGCAGCACTGTGAGAAGACTACGCCGAGTTGAATCGGCTACTACGTCAAAGATGTCGGCCATTACATAAGGGTAGTCGGGCTTGCTGGGGAGTACCATGGCCTCCTGTGCGTGGGGAGAGAAAACTTATGAGTCCGCGGGCATCCATGCGTGCACACACTCGAGATCGCAGCATCGCCGGTCGAGTACGTGACCTGATCGATCGTTTCGCGGCCGCAGCCCCGGCCCGCTTCGCGATCGCCATCTTCTCCGCGCTCGTGATCGTGCTCACCACGCTGCTTGTTTTGCCGATTTCGGCACGCGACGGGCAGGCCACTCCCCTAGCCGACGCCCTGTTCACCGCAGTTTCTGCAATCTGCGTGACAGGCCTCACGACGGTTGACATGGCCACTCACTGGTCTGCGTTCGGCAACACCGCAATCCTGATCGGGCTGCAGGTCGGCGGAATTGGCGTGCTCACCCTTGCCAGCATGCTCGGCCTCGTCGTGTCTCGTCGTCTCGGACTTCGCCAACGCCTCATCGCGGCCAGCGACTCCAACCCCTCGCGAATTCACGTTGGCCCCGTCTCAGAGTCACAAGCAATTCGCTTGGGAGAAATTGGTGGGCTCCTTGCGACGGTCGCCATCAGCACACTGGCAATTGAGCTGGTGTTGGCTCTGGCGATCATCCCACGGCTGCTGGTTGAAGGACTCGATGTCTGGCCCGCCATTTGGCAGGGATTCTACTTTGCGGCATCCGCCTTCACAAACACTGGCTTCGTGCCCACGGTTGGCGGCATGGAAGCTTTTGCCCAAGACCCGTGGATGCTCGGAGCTATCGGCACCGGCGTGTTCCTGGGTAGCCTCGGCTTTCCCGTCATCTTCGCCGTCGTGCGCAAGCTCAAGGCCGGGGCCCGCCTTTCAGTGCACGCTCGCCTCACGCTCACGACGACCGTTTTGCTCATCATTGTCGGGGCGATTGCCGTCATCGTGCTCGAGTGGAACAACACCAACACCCTCGGCGGTCAAAGCATCATGTCTCGGCCACTGACCGCGACATTCCTGTCAACGATGACCCGCTCAGGCGGCTTCTCAACCATCGACATCAATGAACTCAATGGGTCGACACTGCTGGTGTTCGACATGCTGATGTTTGTGGGCGGTGGTTCGGCATCCACCGCTGGCGGTATCAAAGTCACCACTCTTGCGGTGCTCTTCTTGGCTGCTCTCGCTGAGGCCCGCGGCGACAATGACATGCACGCTTTCGAGCGCCGCATCCCCACCGATGTGCTGCGATTGGCGGTGAGTGTCACGCTGTGGGGAGCAACAATCGTTGCGATCTCCACCATCGCGATCCTGCAGATCACTAAAGAACCGCTCGACCGGGTGCTCTTTGATGTGATCTCTGCCTTTGCCACCTGTGGGCTCTCGACCGGGCTCACAGAGTCACTGCCCGATAGTGGCAAGTACATCGTTGCCGCCACAATGTGGGCAGGGCGAGTGGGAACAGTTACTCTGGCGGCAGCCCTTGCGGCCAGTCAGCGCCGTCAGTTGTTCACGAGAGCAGAAGAGAGGCCCATCGTTGGTTGACAAGATTCCGCACAATGCGCCGGTGCTAGTGATCGGCCTCGGTCGCTTCGGTGCGGCCACCGCCGGTCAACTTCAGCGCCTCGACCGCGAAGTTCTCGCGATCGACGAAGACCTCGGCCTCGTGCAAAAGTGGTCAGAGCGTGTGACCCACGCTGTGCAGACGGATGCTCGCAGCATCGATGCTCTTCGCCAGATCGGTGCCGAAGACTTTTCTATCGCGGTCGTTGCCGTCGGTTCGTCAATCGAGGCGAGCGTACTCATCACCGCAAACCTGGTTGACCTCAAGATTCCGCAGATTTGGGCCAAGGCCATCAGCCGCTCGCACGGCAAGATCTTGAACCGCATCGGTGCCAACCACGTGATCTACCCCGAGGCTGAGGCCGGAGAACGTGTTGCCCACTTGGTGTCTGGCCGGATGCTCGACTTCATCGAGTTCGATGATGACTTCGCCATCGTGAAGATGTACCCGCCGAAGCCGATTCGTGGAGTGCCGCTCAGCGAATCGCAAGTGCGACGCAAGTACGGAATCACCGTGGTCGGCGTGAAGGCGCCAGGCAAGGAATTCACGTATGCGACTCCCGAAACAGTGATCTCGAATCACGATCTCGTGATCGTCAGTGGCAACTCAGAGAACATCGAGAAGTTCGCGACACTAGCGAGTTAGCCCCGTTCGTGGACTAATTTTCTAGCGCTGCCTACCTGTATCTTGAATCCGTGAGCAAAATACGGGCGACCCCAGGGTCGCAATCTTCGCTCCGCGAAGCGAACCGCGCTCGCATCGTCGACGCGGTCAAGCATCACGGCGGGCTCACGCAGATCGAACTAGCTGGCGTCACAGGCCTCTCTCCTGCCACTGTCTCCAACATTGTCAAGGAACTTGCTGCTGCCGGGGTGTTGGCCACAAACCCGAGCACGCGCAGCGGCAGGCGCGCGCATCAGGTAACGCTCGCTCGCGCGTTGGGTCTTGTTGCCGGAGTACATTTTTCTGAACGCCACATGCGGGTAGCGCTGTCTGACGTGGCTCACACCGTTGTTGCCGAACAACACATGCCGCTGGCTAAAGACCACCGCGCAGACAACGAGCTCAATCGCGCTGCACAGCTCATCACCGACATGCTTGAGTCGGTTGACGCCACCCACGACGAGATTCTCGCCGTGGGTCTAGCGATGCCGGCCCCTATGGATCTGACCAGCGGCCTCATCACAAGAACCGGCATAATGCGCGGCTGGGATGGCGTGCCCGTCGCCGAGTCTTTGGGCATCAGGCTCAACAGCCCGGTGTATGTCGACAACAACGCCAACATGGGTGCTCTGGCTGAGTACCGCACGGGAGCGTTGCGCGGCAAGCCAAATTCTCTCTACATCAGCGTCGACGAAGGCATCGGTGCCGGCCTCATCCTGAACGGCACAGTATTTCGCGGCCACAACGGCACCGCTGGTGAGTTCGGGCACATGGTGCTCAATGAAGACGGTGCCCTGTGCCGCTGCGGAAATCGCGGATGTCTCGAAACGCTGGTCGGAGGACAAGCCATTATCGAGTCGGTGCGTGCCGGTCGCCGCGGGCTCAAGCTGCACGATGTTGTCGTGAAAGCGATTGGGGGTGATGCTGCGTGCATCCGCGCGATTGCCGATGCCGGACGTCATTTAGGGATTGCTGCAGCAAACCTGTGCAACGTTTTTGATCCTGAGCGCATTGCGGTGGGTGGCGAGTTGTCGCAGGCTGGCGAACTGTTGCTCGGGCCAATGCGGCATGCCCTGGAACGCGGAGTCATCGTTGGGCCGGAGCGAGCAGCCGATCTGGTGCAAAGCCAGCTTGGCGCGCGAACTGAGCTGTTGGGAGCGATTGCTTTCGCCATCGACCAGCTCACCATTGGTGCAGACTCGGCGACGCCCTCGACCCCCTCGGCTGTATCGGCTGTATCGGCTGTATCGGCTGTATCGTCATGAGGGCGACACGGTCAAAGAGGCTGGCCAGAGTCATCGTCTCGCTGATGTTTGTCGCGATGTTCCTCGGTGGGTGCACCGTCATCGGAGCGAACGGCGCTGGTGCGGAGTACAGGATTGCTCTGCTTTTGCCCGAGTCAAAGACGGCTCGCTACGAAGCCTACGATCGCCCATTCTTTGAGGCGAAGGTTGCCGAGCTGTGCCCACAGTGTGAGGTCGTCTATGCCAACGCCGACCAGGATCCGGTAAAGCAGCAGCAGCAGGCTGAGTCGGCTTTCGCTCAGGGAATCAGTGTTCTTGTGCTCGACCCCGTGGATTCGTCTGCGGCGGTGACTATTGTTGCTTCAGCACAGCGACATAAGGTTCCCGTCATCTCATACGACCGGCTAATCGGCAGCCCCGAGCTAGCGTTCTGGGTGTCGTTCGATGGCGAGAAAGTTGGCTCGCTTCAGGGCAAAGCGCTCGTCGAAAAGCTGGCAGACCAGGGGCTCTCTTCTGGCAACATCGTGATGATCAACGGGTCGCCAACCGACAACAATTCGCGTCTTTTCAAGAAGAGCGCGCACAGCGTGATCGACGGCAGCGCGTATACCGTCATCGCGGAGTTCGACACCCCCGACTGGAGTCCAGATAAGGCCCAAGAGTGGATGGCGGGCCAAGTCACGCAATACGGTGACAGCCTCGTCGGCGTCTACGCCGCAAATGATGCAACCGCGGGCGGGGCTATTGCTGCGCTCAAGGCTGGCGGGGTGAGCCCGCTTCCTCCTGTCACCGGTCAGGATGCTGAGCTCACCGCCATCCAACGCATTGTGAATGGCGACCAGTACATGACGATTTACAAGGATTTCCAGCGTGAGGCAGAAATCGCGGCCACTCACGCGGTCGCCCTTCTCAAGGGCAAGACGCTTGTCGGTCAGAGTGAGGAAACCAATGGCATCCCGACGACGCTGTTGACGCCGGTGATCGTGACGATCGACAACATCATGGAGACCGTCGTCGCTGATGGTTTCTACACCGTCGAGCAGATCTGTACCCCTGAATATGCGCAGGCGTGCGCGGCTGCGGGGATTCGGTAATGGCACACGAAGCCACAGCTGATGTGAGCCAAGAGGATTTGAGCACGGAGATTTCGAGCACGGAAGAGAGCACCTCATGACCGCAGTCACACCGACTACTTCAGACGATGAGCCAATCCTTTCGCTGCGCGGAATCAACAAGTCGTTTGGTGCGATTCAGGCGTTGGCCGATGTTTCGCTCGACATTTATCCCGGCGAGGTTGTGGCGATCGTTGGCGACAACGGTGCTGGCAAGTCAACGCTGGTGAAGATTCTGGCTGGCGTGCATCCGGCTACCTCCGGCACGATCACTCACTACGGCGATGAGGTTAATCTCGCTAACCCGACAGACTCTCGCGATCTCGGCATCGCTACCGTCTTTCAAGATTTGGCGCTGTGCGACAACCTTGATGTGGTCTCCAACTTATTTCTCGGGAGAGAGCTCGGAACGCGCGCCCTCGATGAGGTCGAAATGGAGCAACGCACCTGGGAACTGCTTCGCCAGCTTTCAGCCAAGATCCCGTCGGTGCGCACGCCCGTAGCCGGACTTTCTGGCGGGCAACGACAAACTGTCGCCATTGCGCGTTCGCTCATCGGTAACCCTTCGATTGTTGTGCTCGACGAGCCGACGGCAGCCCTCGGCGTTGCGCAGACGGCTGAAGTGCTGAACCTCATCGAGCACCTCCGCGAGCGCGGGCACGGCATCGTTTTGGTGAGCCACAACATGGCCGACGTGCAGGCAGTCGCCGACCGGGTGGTCGTGTTGCGTCTCGGGCGAAACAATGGTGACTTTGCTGTTGCCGATGTGACCTATGAAGACATCATCGCGGCGATCACCGGGGCAACAGACAATGCGGTGACCCGTCGCGCAACCCTGCAGGGTGCGGTATTCACTCGCGCTCAGGAAGGACTCAGTTCATGAGCACCTCCACACCCCGACCGCCAAACAACAGCACCCCTACGGCCGAACTAGCGCCACCAGCCGGAATCGCAGAGACGCTAGCGGCGTTCCGTGCTCGTGTGAGCGGCGGCGATCTAGGTGCGATTCCCGTGGTTGTCGGGCTTGCGATTATCTGGACCGTCTTTCAGATCCTGAATCCGACGTTCCTCTCGAGCGCCAACCTCGTCAATCTTGCGATGCAGAGTGCAGCTCTCGGCACCATCGCTCTCGGGGTTGTGCTTGTGCTGCTTCTCGCCCAGATTGACCTCTCGGTTGGATCGCTTTCGGGTCTTGCGGCAGCAATTCTGGCGGTAACTTTCACGCAATTGAACTGGCCGCTACCGTTCGCGATCCTCGCCGCTCTGGCCGCTGGTGCACTCTTCGGCTGGTTCTATGGCTTTCTACTCACTCGCTTCGGTGTACCCAGCTTCGTGATCACCCTGGCTGGCCTTCTCGGGGTGCTCGGCCTGCAACTGTGGGTGCTCGGTCGTTTGGGTTCCATCAACATTCCGTTCGACTCCTGGATCGTGCAGTTCGCCCAGCTAATGTTCCTGCCCGCTTGGCTCTCGTACGTGCTCGTCGCGCTCGCAACGCTCGTGTACGTCGGCTCGCACCTCTCCCTCGCCAACCGACGCCTGCGCGCTGGACTGCTGCCGGAGTCGCGCACGGCGATTCTCCTCCGTGGCGGCCTGATGCTCGTTGCCCTGATGCTCGGCGCTTGGTATCTCAACACCGACCGCGGCGTCGGGCTCATGTTCCTGCTGTTTGTGGTGCTCGTCATCGGCGTCGACTTTGCGCTCACGCGCACGCGCTGGGGTCGGTCAATCTATGCGGTCGGCGGCAACGTTGAAGCAGCCCGGCGGGCCGGCATCCGAGTTGATCGGGTCTACATTTCGGTGTTCATGGTCAGTGCGACCCTCGCGACCCTCGGCGGAGTTCTCGCCGCGTCACGTTTGGCAGCGGCCAACCAGAGCAGCGGTGGCGGCGACACCAACCTCACCGCAATAGCCGCAGCCGTCATCGGCGGGGCGAGCCTGTTTGGCGGTCGCGGAAGCGCGTGGTCTGCCCTGCTCGGCATCGTCGTAATTCAGTCGATCTCCAGCGGCCTCACGCTGCTGAGTCTCGACTCGTCGGTTCGCTACATGGTCACCGGGGCTGTGCTGCTGCTCGCCGTGATCATCGACTCGCTCTCACGCCGCTCACGGGCTCTGCACGGCCGCTTCTAGAAGCGGATGCAGAGCCCGCGCGAACGGGTTGCGGAGACTATCCAGCCGCGAGTTCCTTCGCCCGCACCAGTGCAGCAGCGGTCGCTTTGTCGAAGATCGACTTGAGGTCCGCTGCCTGAAGCTGCTCAACAGCGCGCTCGGTGGTGCCCTTGGGGCTCGTAACCTTCTTGCGCAATTCTTCGGGCGAACTATCGGATGCCGCAAGCAGCGCCAACGAACCCTCAAATGTTCCCGCCACCAGGGTCAACGCCTGCTCGGGCGTGAACCCCATGTCAACAGCGGTGCGGGAGAACTCTTCGAGAATCAAGAACACGTAGGCGGGGCCAGACCCCGAGATCGTGCTGAGTGCATCAATCTGCGACTCTGGCGTCTCAACAACGGTGCCGACAGTCTCGAACACGGCCCGGCCGATCGCGAGGTCTTCGTCAGTGGCCCGCGACCCGGCACTAAGCCCGGTCACGGCCTTGCCGACAATAGCGGGAGTGTTGGGCATGGCACGCAACACAACGTTGTCGACGATGGCTTCCATCCGCGCGGTTGTCACACCAGCGGCAACACTGACGACGATGGCGTCAGCTTCGAGGAACGGGGCAAGCTCGGCGAGGGTGTCAGGAATCATGTGGGGTTTGACGCCAAGCATGACGACCTTGGCGCCCTTCACTGCGCGAGCATTTGCGTCTGGGGTGTTCTCCAAAGCAAACGACTCGACGCCCTCAGAACGCACCGCAGCAGCCTTCGCTGCGGTGCGATTCGTAACACGGATGCCCCCGGTTACTGTCACCGAAGGGTCAAGTAAACCCTGCAGGATGGCACCCCCCATTGATCCGGCGCCGACAATTGCAATGCTAGGAAGAGAAGTAGTCACGTGAACATCCTAGGATTGATCACATGAGCGCGTCAGGCGGAAATAAGGCAATCATCGCGGCACTGTTGGCAAACAGCGGTATCGCCGTCACAAAATTTATTGCATTCGTGATCTCAGGCTCGAGCGCAATGCTTGCCGAAAGTGTTCACTCGGTCGCAGACGCCGGCAATCAGGGGCTGCTGCTGCTGGGTGGCAGGCAGGCGAAAAAGCAGGCGGATGCCGAGCATCCATTCGGCTACGGTCGCGAACGCTACGTGTATGCCTTCGTCGTCTCGATCGTCCTGTTCTCGGTCGGTGGCATGTTCTCGCTCTATGAGGGCATCAATAAGCTGCAAGAGCCGCACCCCCTCAAACAAGCGTGGTTGCCAATCACCGTTCTGCTCATTGCAATCGTGCTTGAGTCGTTCTCGCTGCGCACCGCCGTGCGTGAGTCGAATCTGGTTCGCGGCAAGCAAAGCTGGATCGCCTTCATCCGTCACGCCAAAGCTCCTGAACTGCCCGTCGTGCTGCTCGAAGACGTCGCCGCTCTGCTGGGTCTTGTGCTCGCCCTCTTCGGTGTTGGTCTCACGATCGTTACAGGCGACTCGATGTGGGATGCCATCGGCACCATCGCCATCGGAATCCTGCTGGTGCTCGTTGCCATCGTTCTCGGCATCGAAACCAAGAGCCTGCTCGTCGGCGAGGGTGCAACGGTGAAACAGCGCAACCTCATCCGCGACGCCATTAACGCGCACCCCGACGTGCGCTCACTCATCCACATGAAGACGCTCTACCTCGGCCCAGAAGAATTGCTCGTTGGCGCCAAGATCGACTTCGGTGCCCAAACTCGGGTTTCGGATGTCGCAGCCAGCATCGACAGTGTGGAGCGTGCGATTCGTGCGGCCGAGCCCATGGCGCGCGTAATCTACATTGAGCCCGACGTCTACCGCCGCCCCACCGAAGCAGCCCCACCCACTGATGCGATCGTCATCAAAGGCAACGACTAAAGAAAGCACCCGAAACCATGAATGTTGAACCAATTATTCTCACGCTGCTCGTTTTCCACTTCATCGGGCTGGCGTTGATCATCGGATCATTCGCCCTCCAACTGCGCCGCAAGCAGGGTTTCGAGTTCGGCACCATGCTTATCGGTGCAATCACCCAGCTTGTGACCGGTCTTGCCCTGGTCGGCGTGCTTCAGATGGGTGGCGAAGACATCAACAACGCCAAAATCGCTGTGAAACTGATCTTCGCGGTTGTCGTGTTGATTGCTGTGCTCGCTGCTCGCGCACGGCAGCGCAAGGCATTGGCTGCCGGAACAAGCGAAAAGAAGGCCGCGCTGCCCTTCCTGCACCTCGCCGGAATGGGCGCACTGATCAACGTGTTCGTTGCGGTGCTCTGGCACTAAAAACCGCCGGAGGGTTGAGCAAGCTCGCTAGCGGCGGGCCTCAAAAAAATCAGTGAGCAGCGCAGCACACTCTGCCTCTTGGATACCGGCAACAACCTCAACCTTGTGAGGCAAACGCCGGTCACGAAGCAGATCATTCACGCTGCCTGAAGCCCCCGCTTTTTCATCCCACGCACCAAAAACCACGCGAGGGATGCGCGCCTGCAAGATCGCGCCAGCACACATCGTGCACGGCTCAAGCGTGACCACGAGAGTCATCGTGTCGAGCCGCCACGAGCCTGTTGCCGCCGCCGCAGCCCGGATTGCCACAACCTCGGCGTGCGCCGTGGGGTCGCCCGTCAGCTCCCGCTCATTGCGCCCAACGCTGACGAGATTGTCGTGCTCATCGAAGACGAGAGCGGCGACCGGAACGTCAGCAGAATCAGCCGTGAGCTTGGCCTCGGCGATGGCCCGCGTCATCCACTGATCGAACTTTGTCACGATCGGTTCTCCTGTTGGTCCAGACCTCAAGTAGATTTAGCCTATGCGAGTTCACGTTGCCGACCACCCTCTCATCACGCACAAGCTCACCGTGCTGCGAGACAAGAACACTGCAGCCCCCACTTTTCGGGCGCTGACAGAAGAACTTGTTACCCTGCTGGCCTACGAGGCCACCCGCTCAGTGCGCGTCGAGGCGGTCGACATTGAGACCCCCGTGACCAAGACCACCGGTGTTGCGATCAGCTCACCTAAACCCTTGGTGGTTCCCATCTTGCGTGCTGGACTCGGGATGCTCGAAGGCATGGTCAAGCTTGTTCCCACCGCTGAGGTTGGGTTCTTGGGCATGGTGCGCAACGAAGAAACTCTGCAACCAGACACCTATGCCGAGCGCCTGCCCGATGACCTGTCGAACCGCCAATGCTTCGTGCTCGACCCCATGCTTGCCACCGGTGGTTCGCTCATCGCCGCCATTCAGTACCTGCTTGACCGCGGCGCAACGGATGTCACGGCCGTCTGCATCCTCGGTGCCCCTGAGGGCCTTGCCGCTGTAGAGAAGGCGATGGAGGGCCGCGACGTCACCATCGTGCTCGGCGCCCTCGACGAGCGCCTCAACGAGCACGGCTACATCGTGCCGGGGCTTGGCGACGCTGGCGACCGACTTTACGGTCTCGTCTAGCCCCACATTTTTCGCGCGCAACTTGACAGACGCGCGCTGCATGAAACATAGTTGCAACCATGACTGTACAAACTCGCGACCTGACCGCCCTCGTGGCTTCCAGGACCGCCGGCTCGATGCCTACGGGCACAGCGCTGGTGAGCACTGCGCTTGTAAGTGCGTCTTCGTGTTGTCGAATGTGTGCCTAGTCGGCCAACCTGCGCCGGGCATTCTCACCAGAATGGATGCCCCCAGATTTACGTCCTCATAACGGCGTCTATCTAGCTCGACACACTTAATTTTTTCCGAAGGATCACACCCTCATCATCAGAGGCCCTTCACCCCTTATCCAAGGATTTCTGGACCCATGTCTCTCGCAACCATCGAACGTACCCCCCGCACCCCTTTCGCTCCGGCAGCCCCGGCCCGCGAACTGTCGCTGGCCGTGCAGCCCGCACGCGACACTCGCCCAGCAGTAACACCAGCACCGGCGGTTCCTACCGCACCCGCGGCTGAAGCGCCTCGCCTTCGCGCCGTGCCTCAGGGCACCGAAGCTCGTGGCTTCGTGCTCTACGTCGGCATCGATGAGCTCAAGGCCGCAGCCGCTGGCACTGATCTGAGCGCGATCGTCGAACAGCTCAAGCATCTCGCCCAGCAACTTGTTCCCACGGCCGAAACCCACGCGGCTGTCGCCCTCGCACCGGTTGGTGCCGGCGGCCGCGACGTCGACGTAGTGCGTCTCGCGCTGCAGGATCCCTCGGCTCTCGCGAAGCACCGCCAGGGAGAAGAACCAGAAGAAAAGGCTGCAAGCGGAGTGATCGTCGATCTCTCTCGCAAGCGCGTACTCATCGATGACGCGCCAGCAGCACTCACCTACAAAGAGTTCGAGCTGCTGCAGTTTCTCATCCTGCGCGAATCGCAAACCATCGCCCGCGCCCAGCTCATCTCCACCCTGTGGTCTGCCGAAGACGACGCAGCACCCAACGAGCGCACCATCGACGTGCACATCCGCCGCCTGCGCTCCAAGCTCGGCGCGTATGAAGACGTCGTGCGCACCGTTCGTGGCATCGGCTACCGCTACGACCGTCATCCGGATGTCTCGGTACGCTTTGCTTCAACGCCGAGCCCCGACTTCATCTAAGGTACGGGCACGCCGCCTAGATGCCCCGTCCGCACGCCGACATGCCACACTGACCGGGTGAGTAAAACGAGCGCTACCCGGATGCCTGAGTTGATGACCAAGAATCGTGACGTGCTGAATGCGCTCCTCGATTCCACGATCATCGGTCACGTTGCCTATGTTGACGAGGACGGTGCCCCCGGGGTGCTACCGACAGCAGTGGCCCGCTTCGGGGGTTCCCTCATCGTTCACGGGTCAACCGGCTCGCGGTGGATGCGCTTGGTTTCTGGAGCGCCCGCAGCGGTGTCGGTAACTTCGGTTGACGGGATTGTGGTGGCCCGTTCGGCTTTCGAGTCGTCGTTGATCTACCGAAGCGCTGTGCTTTTCGGATCCTTTCGGGTCTTGGAGAGCACCGAGAAAGCCGACGCGCTCGACGCCCTGACGGAGAAGTTGATTCCCGGTCGCCTCAGCGAGGTTCGCCAGAACACGAAGAAGGAACTCGCTGCCACGCTGGTTCTCTCCATGCCCATCGACGAGTGGTCCGCGCGTGTCTCGGACGGGTGGCCTGAAGACGCCACCGACGACATCGCTGGAGACGCCTGGGCTGGCCAAGTGCGCTTCGGCAAGCAACCAGCGACAGTTCTTGATGCGCCCGACCTGAGGCGCGGCATCCCCACTCCGGATTCGGTCAACGCGCTGCGCGGCACCGACTGACCGCCGGTGATACTGGATCGCTGTGCGGGCATCCAATCCGCAAAGAAAAGGGCGCCATCCCCGAAGGAATGGCGCCCGACCAGATCACCCGAATGACCCGGTCTTAGAGGTTAAGCGTTTGTTTCCGCAGTCGGGGCAGCAGCCTCTTTCGCTGCCGCCTTTTCGGCTGCCTTCTCAGCTTCAGCTTTCTCAGCCTCGCTAGCAAGCCACGCATCGCGCTTCGCTCCCGGCAGCCAACCCTTGTTGACAACGCGGATCTGGAAGATGGATGCGACGACCACGAGAACGACCGCAATCA
This sequence comes from Rhodoglobus aureus, assembly GCF_039527955.1. Lineage (NCBI taxonomy): Bacteria > Bacillati > Actinomycetota > Actinomycetes > Micrococcales > Microbacteriaceae > Rhodoglobus > Rhodoglobus aureus. The sequence continues at coordinate 50,752 of NZ_BAAAKW010000034.1, forward strand.
GTACCGTCAAGATCGCTCCGATCGCCGGCACACCACTCAGCAGGCTGACACCGATGAGCGTTCCGAACCAACCGAAGTCGGCATCGCCGAAGGTGCTGTTGGCGAATCCAAGCTCGCCGAGCACGAGTAGCAGAATCGCGGGCAGGATCGTGATGAGCACACCGTTGACGAAACCACCGACGACGGCACCCCTTCGTCCACCGGTTGCGTTGCCGTAGACGCCAGCACCACCACCAGTGAAGAAGTGGGGAACCATGCCGGGCAGGATCAGCGCGAGACCGAAGACTGGGCCGAGCCAGACCGCGAGCAATGCAAGCGAAACGAGTCCACCAAGGAACGATGCGAGGAATCCGATCAGCACCGCGTTAGCGGCGAAGGGGAATACCAGCGGGATGTCGAGGGCCGGCTTGGCACCGGGTACGACCTTTTCGGCGATCCCCTGGAAGGCAGGAACGAGCTCACCGAGGATGGTGCGCACACCGTAAAGGATGATCGCGACACCGACACCGAACTGCAGCGCCTGAGCGAATGCGGCCATGATGTAGGCGCCGACATCCGCGGATCCGAAGATGCCGAGTGCTTCCTGCTGGGGCAATGCGATGAGGCCCCAGATGGCGAAGACCATGTAAATGAGCACCATCGAGATTGCCGTGGCGACCATCGAGTCACGCAAGAACTTAAGGCCCTGGGGGAAGTCGATCTTTTCGGTGGAGTGGCTCTTCTGGCCGGTTGCCTGACCTGCAGCACCGGCGGCGATGTAGCCGAGGGTTCCGAAGTGGCCGATGGCGATGGTGTCGTCCCCGGTGATCTTCTTGGTCCACGGATGCGCGAATGCGGGCATCACGACCATGATCACGCCGAGCAGCAGAGCACCGATCAGTACGACAAGCCAGTTGAGGTCGGGGCCGAAGCCAACCGAAAGCACAACGCTGAGCAGCAGAGCCATGAACACCATGTGGTGGCCGGTGAGGAACACGTACTTGAGCGGCGTGAACCGAGCAAGCGCGAGCATCACGAGGAAGCCGAGGGTGAGAACGTAGGCGCTGGTGGCACCGTACTCAACCGAGGCGAGGGCCGTGATGACCTCGTTGGTGGGGATGACGCCCTGGGCACCGGTGACCAGAAGGATCAGGTTGCCGAGCGGGGTCAGTGAGCCGACGACAACGCCAGCTCCGGCACCCAAGATCAGGAAGCCGAGCGCTGCCTTGAGGCCGCCGCCGATAACGGCTCCGGCTGGTCGCTTGAGAGCGATGAGGCCGACTGCCGTGATGATTCCGACGAGATAGGCCGGGACGTTGAGAATCTGTTGTCCGATGAAATTCAGGACTACAACAAGCCACTCCATTGTGTTCTCCCTTGAGTTGGTTGGTTATGCGAAAAGGTGACGCGTTATTCGGGCAGCGCTGCCTTGAGCTTTGCCGTGATTTCTTCGAGGTCGAAGAAGTTGTCGATGACAATGACGTTTGCGGGAACGTCGCCAATCTCCGGGGCGAGTTCTTCGGAGGTCAACACGATCTGAGCGTCGCGTGCCATACCGCGGGCGACTCCGATATCGGCAGCCTCGACGTCGGCGTCAACTCCGAGCGCGCGAAGAACCTTTTCTGCATTCATTTTCAGGAGAACGGATGTACCGATTCCCATTCCACAAACCGCAACGATTTTCATGTGTTTGCCTTTCGATGTCGCAGTGGGCTACTGCGTGTTCTCTCGAATGAGTGCCCGGAGTTGTTCAGGGGTTGTCGCCTCAAGGAGGCGGTCGATGTCGCCGCTGAGTACGCCGGCAAGATTCGACATGGTGGCGAGGTGAGAGTCGTGGTCGACGGCCGCTAGTCCGACGACGAGTCGAACGGGGTCGTTGGCTGAGTGGCCGAATTCGACGGGGCTGGCCAAGCTGACCCAGCTGATCCCGGTCTTGAGCACGGCGGGCGATGGCCGGGAGTGCGCTAGTGCAATGGACGGCGCAATGACAATGTACGGGCCGAGATTTTCGACCGCGCGAATCATTTCGGCGGTGTATTCGTCGGTTGTCGACCCGGTTGCGGTGAGCGCATCTCCGGCGAGGCGAACGGCGGAACGCCAGTCGCTGGCCTCGGCGCGCAAGATAATCGCGTCATCGCTGAGTTCGTCTGCCAAGGTTTCGCTCATTGAATCCTGCTCTCTCGCCGGTCGCTCGCACCGTCACAAGTTACTGCGCTGGCGCTTGCGAGCCTAGTCCAAAAACGAGACTTATGTCTACGAATAGCCCTAAGTGGCTACTTCTCGCCGTATTTCTCGAGAGATGCGTCATCTTCGCGAGTCAACCGACTGATCCGGTCGGGCTCAAACAACGCGTCTTGAGCAATAAGAGACGCACCAATGATGCCCGCCTGGTGCCCTAGTCGTGCCGGAATCACCACGAGATCACGGCGAGAGAACTCGGTAGCGTCACGCAGCAGGCGCTCGCGAATGGGATCGAGGAACACAGCCCCTGCCTCAGCGATGTTGCCGCCGATCACCACCGCAGACGGATTCAAGAGCGCAACCGGATCGAGCAGAGCCTCAGCGATGTGATTACCGGCATCCGCCAGCACTTTCGCAACACCTTCATGGCCGGTGGCGGCGAGCTCCACAATGTCGGCACTCGTACGCACCGTTGCGCCGAGCGCGTGCAGTTCACGTTCGATCGCACGGCCGCTGGCGACCGTGTCGAGGCATCCGATACGTCCACACAGGCAAACCTCGGTGCCGCCCGAAGGCGAGTGCGCCAGGTCTCCCGCGCCGCCACGGTCGCCGTGGTAAACGCGGCCATCGAACACGAGACCGCAGCCGATTCCCATTCCGACCTTCAACACAATCGCGTCCCGGTATTCGGGCCAGCCCAGACGATGCTCCCCCACCGCGAGAATGTTCACGTCGCGATCGACGGCGAACACCGCTCGGTAGTCGCCGGGAAAGTAATCCTTGACCACAACATCCGCCCACTGAGCGTTTAATTGTGGGGATGCGATTCGGCCGCGGGCAGGGTCAACTGGGCCGGGCACACCTACACCGATGCCCCGAACATCGGAGTGCGATTTGCCGAGATTGGCGAGCAAGTGGTCGAACACTTGGCAGCTCCAGTCGAAGATGTCGTCTGGGCCATGCCCGAGCCCGATGTCTGCTTCGTCTTCGAGGAGGATGTTCGACACGAGGTCGGTGATGGCGAGGCGCGAGTGCGAACCGCCGATATCCATGGCGAGCAACAGACCGGCGTCTTTGTTGACGACAAACTCTTCTGGCGGGCGGCCGCCTCGAGAGTCGGACTGGCCGGCGCTCACGATGATGTTGGCGTTCAGCAGCTCATCGAGCCGGCGGGCGAGAGTGATTCGCGACCAGCCAAGCTGCGAGATGAGATCGGAACGGGTGGTCGCCTGACCGGAACGGATGAGATCGAGCACAACTCCAGAACCCGTTGAGATCACGTGCGCCATAGCTTTGTCCTCCGCATTGTGACCAGCCCTGAGGGGAAGTCTACTTCGTGACTGCGCAGATCTTTCTGCACACGTTGACTTTAGTACACATGTAGACCAAAGTGTCAGGTATGTCAGAAAACGGCCTCCCCTTCTCCGGAAACATCACGCCTGCTGAGGCGGACTCCGTGCGCGCAGCCATCGCCATCCCCGCCCACGTCGTGCAAGCCAAAGGCCACGGTCACGGCGGAACCGCCATGGCGCTTGCCCCCCTCGCCCACGTGCTCTACCAACGGATTCTGCGCCACAACCCCAACAACCCCCACTGGCTCGGCCGTGACCGACTCGTTCTCTCCGCCGGGCACGCCAGTCTGCTGCTGTATGTACAGCTGTTTCTGACGGGCTACGGGCTGGAACTCGACGAATTGGCCAAGAGTCGCACCCTCGATAGCCGCACCCCCGGGCATCCGGAACTCGGCCACACCCCCGGCATCGAAATGAGCACCGGACCGCTCGGGCAGGGCGTCGCGTCTGCGGTGGGAATGGCTCTGGCTGCACGCCACGGGCGAGCACTCTTCGCGCCCAACCTCCCCCGGCTCGACAGCACCACCTGGGTAATCGCCGGCGACGGCTGCATGCAAGAGGGCGTGAGCGGTGAAGCGTCGAGCCTTGCCGGCACCCTCGGTCTCGATAATCTGGTCGTAATTTGGGACGACAACAACGTCACGATCGACTCGACAGGCGAAGCAGCGTTCAGCGAGGATGTGCGCGCTCGTTACGCCGCCTACGGCTGGCGAGTACTAGAGATCGACGATGCAAGCGACCTAGACGAAATCGAACGAGTGCTCACCGAAGCGAAGTCGCGCGATGGTCGGCCCACCTTTGTTGCTCTGCGCAGCGTGATTGGCGCACCATCAGCCGAATTCTCCGGCAAGCCCGCCGCTCACTCCGGCGGATTCGGCGACGATGAACTTGCGGCGATCAAGACCTCACTCGGGTTTGCCCCGGATGCTCCGCTCGAAGCTCTCGTGACCGATGACGCTCTCAGCTTTGCGCGGGGCGCTCTCACCCGTGGTCAGACCCTTGAAGATGAATGGAACGCGGCGCTCGCGACCTGGAAGGCTGCGGAGCCTGAGGCTGCGAGCACGTGGCATGCCTTCCGGAATCCAGATGGCTCGGCAGCCCTTGGCGCGCTCGAATCAATCGAGCTGCCCGCTGTCGGCACTCCGTCAGCAACCCGCAAGCTCAACAGCGTCGCGATCAAGGCGCTGCAGAACGTGTCATCGCTCTGGGGCGGCTCAGCAGACCTCGCCGGGTCGACTGGCGTAGAGGTGCCCGGCTCCGCCGTGACCGCGAGTAACCCTGGTGGCGAATTCATCCGCTTCGGGATTCGGGAGCACGCCATGGCAGCGATACTCAACGGCATCGCCATTCAGGGACCATGGCGACCGTTTGCGTCGACTTACCTGGTGTTCAGCGACTACATGCGGCCGAGCATCCGCCTCGCTGCTCTCATGCAGTTGCCGGTGATCTACGTCTTCACCCACGACAGTGTTGCTGTTGGCGAGGATGGACCGACGCATCAACCGGTCGAACAGATCGCCTCCCTGCGCACGGTGCCGGGCCTCGATGTAGTGCGACCCGCGGATGCCGCCGAGGTTGTGTCGGTGTGGAAGCGACTGATCGCCCAGCCTGCTGGCCCCACGGCGCTGATCTTCTCGCGTCAGCATGTTCCCGTTCTTCACGAGCGTGACGACTTGGATGCCAAGGTCGCCCACGGCGGTTATGTTGCGTGGCAGCACGGTGAGGGTCTCGATCTCGCGCTCATCGCCACCGGCAGTGAGGTATCGCTCGCGCTTGAAGCGGCAGAGGCTCTGGCGGCAGAAGGTGTTTCGGCACGCGTCATTTCGATGCCGGGTGTTGAGTGGTTTGCGGCCAGCGATGCTGCCTACCGGGAAACCGTGCTGCCCGCAGCCATCACCGCCCGCGTTGCCGTTGAGGCCGGGCGGGGCGACGGCTGGTACCGCTGGGTCGGGCTTAACGGCGAAGTCGTGAGCATTGAAGAGTTTGGTGAATCCGGATCGGGTGCCCAGGTGATGGCCCGTCGCGGGATCACCCTGGGTGCCGTGCTGGAAGCTTCGCGGCGCACGCTGGGGCGGTAGTCGGCTAGTCGCCTTGCCCGGCATGCAACAACTGAATCCGACTCGGCAAGGCATAGCCCAATGATTCGGGGTCGGTTCCTGCAGCAGCAATATAGCGATCTGGACGAACCAATACAACAGCAGTAGAGCGCGGACTGCTCTCGCCGTGCTGAAGGTCTGACTCTTCCAACACAACTAGTGGCAACCCCATCCAGCGCGGCGTACCCCCATCACGAGCATCCGGTGTCACTGCGTGGTTGCTGAAGACTACCCAGCTGTAGCCGGTCTTAGGCAGGCGGTCGTAAAGTCGCTCACCGTCGCGAAGTGTTGGATTTGGCAGCCGGTGGCCCGCAACCCACTTGCCGGAGTCATGGATGCGTCGGCGCCGTGAATATGCGAGGTTGAGCATCCCAACGCCCCGTGCCAGTTTCGCCTGCACGAAGGGCCGTGACACGACAATTGGCGCGATCACACTACGGATACGTCGAGCGACGAACCGCGGCGAAGTCATTATCGCGGTCATGCGCGCGACGCCGCCGACCATCGCACCAGCGGTGCCCTGACGCTCACTCTCATACTCCGCCAATAGCTCTTCTGCACGCTCTGGCGTAGCGGCCCGTGATGCAGCGATCCGCCACATCAGATTGTGGGCGTCCTGCACGCCGGTGTTCAGGCCCTGCCCGCCAACGGGGCTGTGAATGTGCGCGGCGTCACCCGCCAAGAAAATCCTGCCAGAACGGAAGCGATCAGCAACACCGTGGCTGAGGTCGAACTGAGATGTCCAACTGACGTCGTGCGCACCGAACGTGATGCCTGCCCGGTCAGCAATAAGGGCGTCGAGCTGGGTGGCATCGACGGAGCCCAATAGGTTCTCGGCGCCGGACGGCACATGGGCGATCATCCTCCATTGGCGAGGCTCAGGCATTGGCACGAGGATGAGCAACCCTTCGGGCGCGAGGAACATGTGCCCTTCATCCTCAATGAGGTCGCTGGTGGTCTTCACATCTGCTAGAAGGAAAGTGGCCCCAGCACCGGTGCGCTTGAGCGCGATGCCCGCCTGCTCGCGAACGGTGCTTCTGCCGCCATCACAGCCGATCACCCACCCTGCTCGGACTACTTCGGCTTGTTCGTCGCCGACAAGTGTGGCCTCAACAAAGTTTCCGCGATCCTCTAGCTGGTGCAGATCGGTAGACCACTCCACCCGACCACCAAGACTGCTCAGGCGGTTCTCTAGAACTCGCTCAGTGTCATGCTGAGGCACAGAAAGCCAGAAGGGAAAAGCGGTGTCTCCCCACGGCTGGGTGAGCAGGTCAACGTGGACGCGCTTTTTCCGGTTATTGAAGTGGAGGTTGAGGGCCGCGAATGGTGTTCCTGCTTCGCGGATGTCGCTGTCTACGCCCATAACGGCGAACACCTCCATCGTGCGAGCGTGCACCACTAGAGCCTTGGAGAACATGCCCCGCTCCGACTTACGTTCCACGATGCGCACGGTCAGCCCGTGACGAAGCGCTTCGATGGCGGCTGTAAGGCCCGTGGGGCCAGCGCCAATAACAAGAACATCGATGTCTGAAGCGTCCACAGTTCTCTCCGTGGGCGACGTCGCGCTGGCGTGGGTCGGGTCTTGGGTCATTCCCTCATGCTACGGAAATGAGACAAGAGTGTCTAGTTTTGTGTGCTGTGCGTTCCCTGAATGCCCAGGGAGAGAGTGCCGAACACGAGCTCGACGACTTCTTCCTCAGAGAGACTCGCGTCCATACGCACCGCCGCCGCGAGCAGTGCCATCAAAGCCGCAACAACCCACCGCACCGAAATTTCAGCCTTGACCTCACCGGCGCGTTGCCCCCGCTGAACGATCACCGCAACCGGCATGAACGCTTCTTCGCGTCGCCGCAAGAACTCGGGATCCTGAGCCGCGCCCTCAAGAAGTAACGGCCGAAACCGGGCACCCAACGAGACGATTCCCGCAACGACTCTCCGGAGCGCTTCCAATGCCGTTCCGTCACCGACCTGCGCCCCAGCAACGACCTCTTTCGCGCACTCCACCGCGTCATCGCGCAGCGCATCAAGCAAGCTCTCGCGACTGCTGAAGTGGCGATACAGAGTCGCTCTTGCCAGTCCGGCACGGCGCGCAACATCGCCCAGAGTCGCGTCAGGGTCGTGCGCGAGAGCACCGGCAGCAGCATCGAGAAGGATGCGGCGATTGCGTTCAACATCCACGCGAGCCACCGGAACGGCATTCATCATAGACCTACCTTCTTGGGCTTACTAGCGCGAGAACGTCACCGTCACTCGGCAGAATTCTAGCGCGGCGCCGCCACCCAAACCATTGATTGTTGGTGCACGCAGCCAGCCGGAAGCTAGTCCGTGACCCGGAACAGCCCGAACGCTCCACGCTCGGAATCCGACATCGTGTGGGTGATGAACGGGTAGTTCCCGGCCTCGGGGAACGCCAGCTCAACAAAGCCGCCCTGGGCCGGTTGCAGACCGAGTGCTTGGGATCCGCCAGTACCGGTACTGCCGCCATCTTTCAGGCGGTAGTCACCCTCCGAATAGACGGTATCGAACTGCCCGCCAACGATGTGGAACGAGCTCGGCAGGTTGGGGCCGGCATCCAGTGCCCACACTCGAACTCGCTCACCGACCTTCACCTCTAGCGGGTCATGCCGATACTGGTTTGCGTAGCCGTTGAAGACGACCAGGTCGGGTATTTGTGCCTGCACCTTCGCGGCATCCGCCGTGCCACCCTGCGGCCCCAAATAGAGCTCGGACTGCACGACGATAAACTCGCGATCCACCGGCGCGAGCCCTGGCGGGTCGATGATGACGGCCCCGAACATGCCGTTAGCGATATGCACAGACCTGGGTGCGGTCGAGCAGTGATAGAGCCAAATACCGGACCGATCCGCGGTGAAGCTGAAGCTGAGACTCTCGCCGGGATCGATCGTGCGCATCGGCTGATCCGGAGCAAGTGAGCCAGCGTGAAAGTCGATCGAGTGACCGATGTCGGCATCATTCACCAGAGTTATGTTGAACCTATCGCCGACGTTGCCTCGCAGGGTAGGGCCCGGTGCGGTTCCGTTGAAGGTCCACAGTGTCTGCGTGACTCCGGGCGATACCTCCACCTCAACATCCTGCGCCGACAGCGTCACATTGTGAACGGTCGCGGATGACGCCGGCGGCAGGGTCGCATCCCGCGCAGTGAAACCGGCTGCAGGTTTCGCCATCAGGTCAAGGTCTTCCGCCGCCGACGGGGCGTCGGAATCACCGTGCCCATGATCATCCGGCATCTCAGCATCGCCTGCCGCGTCGTCGGCCACACCGCCGGTAACGACAATGGTCAGCACCATGCCCATCTGTCGGTGCCCGGCGATGGAACACCAGCCATCCAGGTCCGCCGCAATCACACCAGCGTCGACTGTCACCGCTTTCCCGGACGAAACCCGGCCCGAGGTGACACCGTTCTCGAGCACGAGATCATGGGTCACGGTGTCGACGTTGGAGAGTTCGATCACGAGGCGATCCCCTGCGGGAACTTCGATGGTGTCCGGGGTGAAGCGCATGTTGTTCATTGACATTTCGACGGTCGTTGTGTTGCCCGTCGGCTCAATCGTGGGAGCGCTGGCCTCCATAGATAGGCCCGCGGATGCTGGATCCAGGGCGATGCCAAACGTGGTCGCCACGAGGAGGGTTCCCACCGCCAACAGCGCCGCCCCGCTGTGCCGCTTCGGCCCGGCAGCTGGGCGCGCGGCACTCTCCGAACTCGCAGTAGCCGACGCACCAGTAGGTCCGCCACGAACGTTCTTCCCGACGCGCACCGCACGGATCGCCAACACCAGGAACGACAACAGCGTGGCGAAGACAACAAACGAGACAACCACGGCGACCAAGCTCGGCACCGGGAGCAGGTAGAGGACTATGCCCGCGTTGATGACGAGAAATCGAAAAAATGCGCCCCGATCGAGTTCTGCCGCCGCCGCTCGAGCCGCAGAAGGGCCACCGCCGAGAACCACGGGGAGCAGGTAGCTGAGCGCACCGAGCACGATCTGGGCGGCGAAGCCGACCGCAAATGGTGCCACCAACCAGTCGAGCCCCTCCCCCGCGGCTTCCCAGCTGGGGGCAAGAACAACGATCGCTCCAAGGGCGACAGTGCACACCAGCAGCCAGCCGACCGCAGCCGCAATGCTCCAGGCGGCATACGTGGTTGGCGGAGATGCCCGCCACGCGCGAACGCCCTCCACCACGATCATGCCGAAGCCAACCAAGTAGATGACCACCGCGGCTGCGACGACTAGCGGGATCCCGACAACGCTGCCGATGACAAAAACGCCCACCCCCGAAACGAGGAGCACAAGCGCGCGTCGTGCCGAAGCATCCGTCGTCTCGCTCACTCTGGTGTGCAGCACTGTCGGCCACAGCAGGATGACGGTGCCGATGACGGTAAGCCCGACCCAGCCGAGAAGGTTCGCCCCGAGGTGGCCGACCACGAATCTGTCGTGGAGGTCTGGCGGGAGGGATGCGCGGGCTAGTAAGACGCCGAGCGTCACACCCACGGCCAAGCTGATGCCGGCGAAAACGTAGTACCGCACGAGCGGTGCGAAGCGTGCCGGGAGTCCCCCTCGGCCCTGGATGATCAGACTGGTCGCGTGCGCCAGAGCGTTGAGACCGACCAGAATTCCGCCGATCAGAACAAGCAGCCAGACATCCGCGACCATACCGGAGACAACAAGGACCGCGCCGACCGTGTGCGTGGCCAACCGCACCCCATGAAAACCTCGCCCGCCCCGCGCGGTTCGCCGAAGGAGGGTGTCGGCAAAGTGTTGGCTCCAGACCAGAATTGCCGTGCTGACCGCACCGAGCAGCAGCAGATGCACCATCAACCAGCCGCCGAGCGGCACGAAGCGGTGGATGAGGACCACCACGGCGGAAGCCACCAGCCACAAACCGATCAACGAATTCATGACCAGATACCAGTTGCGACGCTTCACGCGACCACCTCACGCTTGGCTGTGTGCGGCGCACCGGCAATCGCCGATGCCACTGCGAGCACCACGAACGCCAACACCGCAACCACATTGAGGGCGCCACCCCATTGCACCGCTTCGTCGATACCCCGGCTGTCACCGATGAGCACTCGCACAGCGAGCGAGGCATGGAGCAGTACAACGGGAAGGTAGAGGAACCACCGATACGGCAGCGGACGACGGATGACCGCGGGCAGAATCACCGGCGCATGAGCCATGATCATCGACATCACAAAACCAAGGAAGACGGCGTGCAGCACCGCATCGTAGGCGGGGCCCGAGATCACCGGCCCGACGACCAACCAGATTGCCCCAGCGACCACCAGCCAGGCGTAGCCGAGGAGCAAACAGATAGCCATGTACCGGGCAAGGCCCGTGGAGCGAGCCAACCGGGTGGCAACGTCAAATATAAACAGCCAGAGCACAATCGCGAGCATTGCGATACCGAACAATGGGTAGCCGACGACGGGCCAGAGCGGGGCCGCGAGCGCCGTCAGCGCCAAGGCCATGCTGCCGACGAACGCCAAGCACTCCACTCTGGCGTTAACGGTGGGTGAAATGCGCGCCAGCTCCAGTCGTTCGCCAAAGATCGTCAGCACCAAGAACGCGACCATCAACGGTGCAATGAGGGGGATGATGACGCCGGCCAGCCACAGGATCGCGGATGCCAGCCCCGACAACGCACCCAGCACCTGAATGGCGGTGGCTATGCTCGCTTGCCGCGCCCACACCACCCCGTAGATGGCGAGCAGCACGACAAAACCGAGCACAAAGCTCAGCTGCCCAACGGCGAACGGAAGTGTCGAGAGCAGGGCAAAACCACCGAGCCCAAATGCCAGCGGTGAGATGAACCCCCACCAGCGTCGGGCTGCGACGGCCCTCTCCAGCACCACCAGAGTTCCGATGAAAGCGAAGACCATGAGGGGCGCGTGGATGAGCGGAAGCCGTTCGGTGGTCACCGGCGCAGGCAGCCCCAAGAGGAGAAGGGCAGCATCCAAACCACCAAGAAGGGCAATCCCACCCGGGATCACGAACGCGAGCCGTCGGATGAGGAGGGTTCGGTCAGGCGCTGTTGTACTGCCTGTGCGACCAGTCGGCCGCAGAACCGAGCTCATGCCCTCATTCTACTCCGCAGCCGCCGCTGCTCTCTAGGATGCTTCTGCCATCGGGGCGCAGTTTTGATATCTTAGAAAGGTAGCCGCGACGATCGGCTCCCGACGACGGATCAGTACCGGGTATGCGACAAGACTGGCCAAGGAGACTGTTGTGTACTGGCTAATTCTGATCGTTTCTGGCGTGCTCGAAGCCGTCTGGGCCACTGCCCTCGGAAAATCTGAGGGCTTCACGAAACTATGGCCGAGCATCATATTCGGTGTCGCCATTGTTGTGAGCATGGGTGGACTCGCCCTAGCGATGCGTGAGATCCCCATCGGCACCGCCTACGCGATCTGGGTCGGCATCGGCGCTGCGCTCACCGTCACTTACGCGATGATTTTTGGTGGCGAACCTGTCTCGTGGATCAAGGTCCTGCTGATCATGGGATTGATCGGATGCATTGTCGGGCTCAAGCTGGTCGATTCGCCGAGCTAATCTCCCCCGACCGCATCAGGCTATCGCCGCACGGCACGATCGGTATCCGCGTCATACACTGAGAGCAACGGAGGACGAACTGTGAGTGAAGCGGCGCAGAACTCAGACGGCAGTGCACCGAAGAAGGCCGCCCGCCAGACTGAACAACTGTCAATCCGGCGACGGTCTCCGTTGCAACACACCTGCACTCAACCACACGAGTGTCCCAAGCCGATGCGCATGAAGATCCTCGCTCAAGTTCCGCTCTTCGCTGGGCTTTCTGAGCTGGCGCTCGATGGCATTGATCACCGGATGGTGTCCCTTTCTTATGCGGAAGGTGACCGCCTGTACAGCGCTGGCGATCCCGCTAACTATTTGTATGTGGTTGCTGCCGGTCAAGTGAAAACGCTTCAACCGGCGCTGAACGGGAACGATTCCATTCTCGATATCCTCGCGCCCGGCGAGTTTCTGGGTGGTCTTACTGTCTTAGGTCGCCCCGTTTACGGCGAAACAGCGATGGCTTTAGTCACCACCTGCGCGCTACGTATCGGTACCGATGCGTTTCGCGAAGTGCTGCTTGAGTACCCCGAGATCGCACTGCGCGCACTCGACGATGTCACTGCTCTGCTGCAGGAGGCCCGCTCTGACACCAGCCAACGCGCCACCAGTACTGTTGCTCAGCGCGTTGCGACCACGCTGCTGCAACTCGCTGGCAAGTTCGGTCAGCATGGCGGAAGCGGCGACGGCACCCTCATCCAACTGCCTTTGTCTCGTGCCGATCTGGCAGCGATGACCGGATCAACGCCCGAATCGGTCTCTCGCGTCATGAGCCAACTGCGCAAAGACGGCGTTGTCGATACCGGCCGACGCTGGACCTCAATACTTGATCACAACAAGCTCACCGCGATCGCGGCGGCGGAAGAGTAACGGCAGAACTGCGGCAAACTGATGCCCGTCATGGTGCCCGTTGAGCGCCCAACCTAAAGTCATGATTACACCCCTGATCGGGGCAATCATCACCGCAGGAAGGCCACACCATGGACACCACAGACACCACAGACACCACAGACACCACAGACACCACAGACACCACAGACACCACAGACACCACAGACACCACAGACACCACAGACACCACAACAACCCACACCATTTTGCGTGCCGAAGGCTTCTCTTGCCCCTCGTGCGTCGCGAAAATCGAGAAGCAGGTCGGACGCGTAGACGGTGTCTCGGCAGTGAAGGTTCAGTTCGCCTCCGCTCGCATCGAAATTGACCACGACCCATCGGTCGTCAGCGTCGATGATTTGGTCGCGGCAGTCGCAAAGGCCGGCTACACCTCCACTCCGGCAACCTTCTAAGAGTTTCCCTTCGGCGAGGCGATCCAAGAAAGGCAAGTGTCATGAGTGCCATCCGCATCTGGATGAATAACCGGTGGACGATTCCGGCAATCTCAGGGGTGTTGATCATCGCCGCTCTGGTGATCCCGCCACTCTTCGGAGCAGAAGCAGTCGGCAACATCTTCATGGTGGCCGCCGCCGTGGTCGCTGGCACCCGCATCGTGATCAGCGGTGCACGGGCGCTGTGGGCTCACATCATCGGTATCGATCTGCTGGTCTCCATTGCCGCCATCGGTGCGGTCATCATCGGCCAGTATTGGGAAGCCGCGGCCGTTACTTTTCTCTTTGCTATCGGTCACGCTCTTGAAACAGCAACCCTCAACAAGACTCGTTCGGCACTGGCCGAGCTTATTGCCGTTGCCCCCGACGTTGCGATCGTCATGCGCGATGGCGAACAGGTCGAGATCTCGACCGGCGCCGTAATCATGGGTGAAACTGTGCTCGTCAAGAACGGCGCCAAGGTGCCTGTCGATGGCGAAGTTATTAGCGGAACCGGCTCGCTCGACGAGGCATCCATCACGGGTGAATCCATGCCGACGGAAAAGCTGATCGGCGACCAAGTCTTTGCCGGAACTGTCGCCCGCAGCGGCTTCCTTCAGGTGCGTGCGACAGGCGTCGGCGCCGACACCACCTTGGCCCGGATCATTCACCGCGTCGAGGATGCCCAAGACGCCAAGGCCAAAACTCAAGTCTTCATGGACCGTTTTTCGGCCTGGTACACCCCCGCAATCATGGTTCTCGCCCTCGTCGTCGGCGTACTGACGGCAGATGTGGTGCTCGCGCTGACATTGCTTGTTATTGGTTGCCCTGGCGCACTCGTCATCTCTATCCCCGTCTCGATCGTTGCCGGCATCGGCCGGGCCGCAAAGGATGGCATCCTCATCAAGGGCGGCGAGTTCTTAGAGACCTCCGCGAAGATCACCGTTGTTGCGGTCGACAAGACCGGCACCCTGACGATGGGTCGTCCGCGTGTGACCGACGTGATCGTCTTAGACGAGAGCACAACACGGGAGCAGGTGCTGACGTGGGCTGCCCGCGCAGAGGCCGGCTCAGAGCATCCATTGTCCCGAGCAATTCTGGATGCCGCAGCCGACGAAGGCGTGCGCATTACCGGCCTGTCGGAGTCAACCGAACCCGTTCCCGGCAAGGGCATTGCGGTGACCGCAGCAGGCCACCACATTCTGATCGGCAACCTCGCGCTATTAGAGCAATACAAGATTGCTGACGCGGATGCCACCACCAACGCCGCAAACGAGCTGGCCACGCTGGGTCGCACCCCCATGATTGTCGCCGTCGACAACAGAGTCGTCGGTGTGATCGGAGTCGCGGACGAGGTTCGACCTGAAGCGGCTCAGATGGTGGCAGATCTGCATGCTGCCGGCGTCACGAAGGTTGTCATGTTGACCGGTGACACCCTGCTCGTCGCTAACGCTATTGGGGCGGTCACCGGGGTGGACGAGATCCATGCATCGCTGCTGCCCGAAGACAAGCTCGACATTGTCGCGGCACTCCAGGCCGAGGGACACGTCGTTGCGATGGTGGGTGACGGCGTCAATGATGCTCCCGCCCTGGCTACCGCAAACATTGGAGTTGCTATGGGAGCGGCCGGTTCGGCGGTCGCGGTCGAAACGGCGGACATTGCGCTCATGGGTGACAGGCTCCTCAAACTTCCCGAAGCAATCTCCCTCGCTCGCCGCACCGTGAACAACATGCGCCAGAACATTGCCATCGCGCTAATCACTGTTGCGCTCCTCCTGCTTGGCGTGCTGCTCGGCGGCGTGACGATGGCGATCGGAATGCTCGTTCACGAAGCATCCGTGCTCATTGTGATAGTCAACGCCATGCGCCTCATGCGCCGCACCCGCCAGAGCGCCACCATCACGGTGGCACCTGAAACCCGGACACCGATAACCGCTATCGGGTCCACGCCAAGGAGATAATCATGATCGATCCACACACCCTCCCCGAGAGTGATCCACTACGGCACACCATGCAAGTTCGTGCGCGACTGACAGAACTCGCCGAACACCTGCGCGAAGACATCCAGAAAGTGGATGATGCAGCCTTCAAGTCCCTCTTCGACACCACAGCCGAAGTGCTTTTCGGCCTAGAGAAGGCCATCGCCAGCTATGAGGAGAAGGCGAGTAACGCCTAACCGAACCCGCTAAAATCGTGCAGCGCCCGCCAAGGCAACGACCAGATTCGGTTGCAAACCGTACACTGTCGGCATGACCAAGATTTCGATCAAGGCTCTCGCACTCCAACAGCTGCACGCTGCAGCAGAGGCAGGTGGCGGGCGCGCAGCACACACGGTGTACGGCGGCCACGAGAAGTCGCTGCGCCAAACTGTTATCGGGATGATCAAGGGTTCCAGTCTGGGAGAGCACGGCAATCACGACGATGCCACTGTCTACGTACTCCAGGGCCGCATCCAATTGCGCATTGGTGATGATGTGTGGAAGGCGCGCGCTGGCAGTCTGCTGATTGTGCCCCACGAGCGCCACAGTTTCGAAGCACTCGAAGACTCTGCCGTGCTCATGAGTGTTGCTAAGCGCCCGTATCCGCCCGGGCAAATTCTGGCTGATTGACCGACGATTTTGGGCTCGCAAGCCGTTCACGCTGAAGCTGCCATCATCCGTGATGCACCAGCGTCGAGGGAGGTCTATGGTGAAGTTATGGCTGTTGAACCTATTGAACTAAAGACCCCCGACGCCGCTGCAACCAAAGCTAGTGGTTGTGCGTGCGGTCACGAAAACACCTCTGAGATTGTGTTGGATGTTCGCCCAATCCCGCACGCGATTCGTCATGCCACCATCTTTGGTGCGCTGGGCTCGATTGCTCCTGGCTTCAGCCTCGACATCGTTGCTGACCACAACCCTCTCCCGCTGCTTGCTCAGCTTGATGAAAAGCAGCCGGGTAATTTCACCGTCGCCTATGTGACCGATGGACCAGACGAGTGGAAAGTACGCTTCACTCGGGCGTAATCACTACCGCACAGCGTCGGGAATCGCAGGGCGTCACAACCTCAGTCGTGACGCCGTCATTCTCAGACGAGGATGCGCAGCGGCTGCTCGAGGATGCCCTTCAGGTCGCGCAAGAAGGCGGCAGCGGTCGCACCATCCAGAGCGCGGTGATCGACCGTGAGCGTAATCTTCATTTTCTGCACTTCGGCCAGCTCGCCATCTCGCAGCTGCAGCTCTGGGCTCGCCGCCCCGACGGCAAGGATTCCTGCTTCTGGCGGATTGAGCATCGCCGTGAACTCATCGATTCCGAACATTCCGAGGTTGCTCACCGAGAACGTTCCCCCCGACATCTCCTCCAGCTTCAGCTTGCCATCGCGTGCCTTACCCGCGAGCGCCACAACTTCTGCGCCAATCTCGCTGAGAGTCTTGCGGTCAGCATCGGCGACCACCGGAACTAGCAGACCGGCATCAGTGGCCACAGCAATGCCCACGTTGACCCGTCGGTGCCGCAGTAGCGAGTCGCCGTTGAACGACGAGTTCGCTTCCGGGTGTTGACGCAGCGCGATCGCAACAGCCTTCACAATGAAATCGTTGAGGCTCACCTTGATCCCCTGCTCAGCGAGCTCGTCGTTGACCTCGGCGCGCAAAGCCATCAGCCGATCGACTTCCACCACATTGGTGAGGAAGAAGTGCGGGACCTCTTGACTCGCCGTGAGGCGCTTGGCAGTAACTTTGCGGATCTTGTTGAGCGGGATGACCTCGGCATCGTCGTTACTAGCACTGGCACTGGCTGACTTCTCCGGTTTCGCGGCCGTTGTTCCGGAGTTCTTCATGGCACTAATCGCATCGTCGACATCGGCCCGGACAATGCGGCCGCTGGGGCCAGTGCCGGTGAGCGAATCGAGGTCGAGGTCGTTGTCGTGCGCCAGCTTGCGAGCCAGCGGCGACATCCGCAACTTGTCGGCAGTGGATGATGAGGCCTCGGCGGTCTCGGACTCCGGCTCCGGCTCCGGCTCCGGCTCCGGTTCCGGTTCCGTCTCCGGTTCCGTCTCCGGCTCCGGTTCGGATTCTGCACCGGACTCCACGTCAGGCTCGACGTCCGGCTCTGCCCCAGGCTCGTCATCCGGAGCTGCGTCGGGTTTTGCGTCCGGCTCCGGCTCGGATTCAGTCTCGCTGGGTGCACCGTCGCCAATCACGGCAACAGGCTGACCGATCGGCACCATGGTGCCCTCCTCGACGAGGTGCTTCTGCAGCACGCCACTCTCGAATGCCTCCAGATCCATGGTGGTTTTATCGGTCTCGATCTCGGCGATCACGTCGCCCTTCTCCACCACGTCGCCAACCTGCTTCACCCATTTTGCAAGCTCGCCCTCTTCCATGGTGTCGGAGAGCCTGGGCATCGTCACTTCAGACATGATTGCCTCCTACTTCTTAAACCGTGTGGCGTCGAGGGTTTCCCGAATGACGCGGGACAGGTCTGCCGCGTGCGGCATGGCCGCGGTCTCCAGCGGCTTGGAATACGGCAGTGGGACTTCGGATGCTGCGACCCGACGCACCGGAGCATCCAAATAGTCGAAGGCGCCCTCGCCGATGGTGGCCGAGATTTCGGCCCCGATTCCATAGCTGAGCATGTCGTCTTCGAAGATGACAGCCCGGCTCGTCTTGCGCACGGAAGCGCAGATGGTGTCGCGGTCTAGCGGTCGCAGGCTGCGAAGGTCAACAACTTCGATCGACACACCCTCCTGCTCGAACTCTTCTGCCACCTGCAGGGCCGTCACCATTCCGCGCGAGTAGCTGACGACAGTCAGGTCAGTGCCGGTCTTTACGACGGCGGCTTTGCCAATCTCGGCGACCTGTTCGCCATCCGGAACCTCGCCCTTGACGTTATAGAGCGCTAGGTTTTCGAGGAAGATCACTGGGTCGTCGTCGCGGATTGCGGCCTTGAGCATCGACTTCGCCTCGGCGGGTGTCGACGGTGCCAGCACCTTCAACCCCGGGATATGGGCGTACCAGACTTCGAGGTTTTGGGAGTGGGTAGCCGCCAACTGCTGACCACCACCTCCGGGGAAGCGGATGACGAGGGGAACCTTGACCTGTCCGCCAAACATGGCGTGCATCTTGGCCGCATGATTCACAATCTGATCGATCGCTATCAGACTGAAGTTGAGTGTCATGATCTCAACGACCGGCCGAAGGCCGAGCATCGCCGAACCGATCGCGGCGCCCACGAAGCCCTCTTCAGAGATCGGAGTGTCGAGCACCCGCTTGGGGCCGAAGTCTTCGAGCAGCCCGGCAGTGATCTTGTACGAGCCCTGAAAGACACCGATCTCTTCACCAATGAGGAAGACATTCTCATCGCGCTCTAGTTCAGCGCGCAGAGTCTCGTTGAGGGCCTGCCGGTAGGTGATGATGCGAGATTTGGGTTCGTTGGCGGTCATGAGAGAACCACCGCCGGCTCGGCGGGCAGCCGCGTCGAGGCGTTTGCTACAGGACTCGCGTACACCTTGTCGAACAATTCATCGACTGAAGGGTCGGGGCTTTCGTCGGCAAAAGCGACCGCCTCGGTCACGACCTTGTCTGCATCGTCATCAATGGCATCCGCATCCTTCTCAGTAAGTACCCCATCTGCGATGAGCTTTGCGCGGAATGCGGGTACCGGGTCATTGCCCTTCGCCTCGTCGGTGTCTTCCTTTGAACGGTAACGCGCCGGGTCAACCACCGAATGCCCCTTGAGGCGGTAACTCATCAACTCGAGTAGTGCGGGTCGACGTTCTTCGCGCGCTTTCTTCAGAGCTGCACGCGCGGCGTCACGAACCGCGATGGGATCATCGCCATCTACTCTGGTGCCCTCTATTCGGTAGGCGCTGCCACGCTTGTAAAGATCGGGTTCGGCGGATGCACCCTCAACAGGCGTACCCATCCCGAGCCGGTTGTTCACGATCACGTAGACGATCGGCAGATTCCACAACCCGGCCAGGTTGAGCGACTCATGGAAGGCTCCGATGTTGGTGGTGCCGTCACCGAGCAGGCACATGACAGCCTCGGCCTTGGGGCCAGCTTTGCTGCGATAGTTGATCGCTAGCGCCGCTCCTGTTGCTGGAGGAATCTGTCCGCCGACAATCCCGTAGCCGCCGAGCATCCGCTTGCCCATGTCGAACATGTGCATCGAACCGCCCCAGCCGCCAACGACACCGGTCGATTTTCCGAAGAGTTCGGCCATCACCGCAGATGGCTCCATGCCGCGCATGATGGCGTATCCATGATCACGGTAGGTAGTAAAGAGATAGTCGCGATCGTCGAGTGCGGCGGTCAAACCGACGACAGTGGCTTCCTCACCGAGATTCAGGTGGCAGTAGCCTCCGATCTTGGCTCGCGCGTACATTTCGTTCGCGCGCAATTCGAAAGCGCGTACTAGCGACATTCTCTTGTAATAGCTGCGGAGCTCCGTGGCCGCTTGGCCACTGCTGGCAGGCTTTTTCTTGGTCCGACTTGTGGTCGCCATGACAGTCTCACTTTCAACGAGATGCATGATCTAATCTATTCCGCTTCGCTGGGAACGGGCTGTCTTGAATTCGACAGACGACACCTGACCAGCTGCGGAAGTGAAAGCACCGCGTCAGTTCGCGAGGAGTTGACGAAGCACATATTGATGGGTGAGATGCGGGGTGAGGGCAGACGCCGATGCCTACTACGAGAGACCGCGAGGTGTGCTCGATCGATCGAGCACAATCGTCACCGAGATCCGCTAGGTAGACAACCTTTTCTAGAAATATTTGAAAAATAACGGAACGGTAACTAGACAGCGTTATCTTTCCGTTATACATTCATACAGCAGAAGTTGTTTGCTGTGGCAGCTACTGCGGAATGTGATTGCAGGACACTCTTGGTGCAAGGGAGAGGGTCGGTTTCATGCCTCTGAAACCGACCCTCGAACTATTTAACGCGCACCGCTTTATGCCGCACTCGTCAATTTAGGTAGCGCCCCTAAAAGCGAAAAGAAGCACGCCGAATACTTCATGATGCTCATTCAGCGTACGGTCAGCGCGTGTAGCCATATCCTGAGTATTGCCCAGATCAAGAGGTGGCGCCAGTGCGTAGTCGAGGGTGACCTAGTGCTCCGAGCCGCCCGCAATCGAGATGTGCTGCGTGGGAAACGGCATCTCTATTCCTGCTGCCGTCAAGGAGCGCTTGATCGCCTCAAGAACCTGGTCTTGCGCCTCAACCGCTTCACGGCGATCCGGTGGACTAATCCAAAAACGCACCTCAAGAATCACGCTGAAATCACCAAGCGAATTCACCAGAACCGTAGGCGCCGGCTCGGTGACGATGCCGGGCAGAGCAGCGATCGCCTTAAGGATGACGGTGCGGGCCTCAGCAATGCTGTCGTCATAACCGATCCCGACCTCAACGCTGAGCCGTCGAGTGGTGTATGCCGTATTCACGACCACACGTTTGGTGTAAAGCTCGCTGTTCGGGATCACGACCTGACGGTTGTCATACGTGCGCACCAACGTGGCGCGCACCAAAATGTCGACGACCTCGCCCCCGTGATCGTTCGAGACAATCTGATCCCCAATTCGAAACGGTCGAGTAAACAGAATCAGGATTCCGGAGAGCAAATTTTGAAAGATGTCGCGGAAGGCGAACCCAATCACAATGCCGCCAACACCCAGAGTGCCGAACAACGACGCCGGCGTAATCGTGGGAAAAATCACCGTGAGGGCAACCAACAGTCCAAAGGCCAGAATGCCCCACCCAACAAGGCGGCTCAGCACCACCTGCAGGCCCCTCGGCCTTCCCGCACGCCGAACGGCCACCCCGACCAGAGTCGCTCACGAAACGTAGAATAGAGGCGTGAGCAGAAGCGAGAACCGGCCCTCCGTCGTGTGGTTGCGCAACGACCTGCGACTAGCCGACAACCCCGCGCTTACCGCCGCCGCGAGCGAAGACCGACCACTTGTTGTTGTGTACATTCACGACGAAACCGGCGACGGCATCCGGCCGCTGGGTTCGGCAAGCAAGTGGTGGCTGCACCACAGCCTCGCTGCGCTGGATGCCGCCTTGCGAAAACTGGGTGGCCAACTGACGCTGCGCAGCGGCCCAGCCGCGCGCGTGCTGCCTGAGCTGGTCGACGAGCTCGACGCCGCCTCCGTGCACTGGAACCGCCGCTACACGGCAGCCCGCGACATCGATGCCGAGCTCAAGTCGAGCCTGCGCGAACGAGGCCTCACCGTCGAGAGCCACCAAGGCAATGTGTTGAATGAGCCGTGGCAGATTCGCAATGGGCAGGGCGAGCCGTATCGCGTGTTCACGCCCTACTGGCGGTCGGCGCAAGATCGTCCCGTTCGTGAGCTGTGGCCCGCGCCCGAAGCTGTTGAACCCGGATGGCCCGAACGCTCCCCCGCGAGCGACAACCTCACCGACTGGAACCTGCTTCCCACCCGCCCCGACTGGGCGGGTGGCCTGCGCGAGACGTGGACCCCAGGCGAAGCGGGCGCGCTCGACCTCCTCGACAGCTTCGTGGCCGACCGTCTCGCCGACTACCACCGCCGCGATGAACCCGCGGTCGACGCCACGAGCGGCCTCAGCCCCCACCTCCGTTTTGGCGAGATCAGCCCCGCCCAAATCTGGCACCGCCTGCGTGGCACAGGCGCAAGCACGCTACCCACGGCAGCCCGCAGCAACGTCGCCAAATTCTTGAGCGAAATCGGCTGGCGCGAATTCTCGACCGCCCTACTCTTCGACAACCCGCGCCTCGCCGAAGACAGCTACCGCCCCGCCTACAACGCGTTCCCCTGGGGCTACACCGTCGACCAGCTCGGTGCGGTCGACGAACCCGCGGGAGTCAGCGAAGTTGAAGCCTGGCGTCGCGGCCGCACGGGCATCCCCCTCGTCGACGCCGGCATGCGCGAACTCTGGCACACCGGCACCATGCACAACCGTGTGCGCATGGTCGTCGCAAGCTTCCTTATCAAGAACCTGCTCATCGACTGGCGGGCCGGCGAACAATGGTTCTGGGACACCCTCGTTGACGCCGACGAAGCCAGCAACCCCGCCAACTGGCAGTGGGTTGCTGGATCTGGTGCGGATGCCGCCCCCTACTTTCGTGTCTTCAACCCGGGGCTGCAACAGAAAAAGTTTGATCCAACGGGCGAATATGTAGCCCGTTGGATACCGGAACTCGGCACCGCCGACTACCCAGACCCGATCGTCGATCTGGCCGAAACCCGCCGGGAAGCACTCGAGGCGTACAGCGCCGTGAAAGCCGCTTCGGCATCCAACTAGATCGTTTCGCCACCACAATTGGCGGCAATTTCCGCCGCCTGAGTGTTCGGTCAGGCACCCCCCAGACGATGCCCAGCGAGGCGCTTCCCCTCCCGGAATCATGGGCGACTGAGCACTGCTCCCGACGGCCCTCCCGTCGCAAAACGAGCCGCGCTGCCCCAATCTGAGAGAGGAATCAAACCGTTCACAGGGTCGCTCAGAAAGACTCATTGCAGTTCGGGAAAGCCTCGAGCTAAAAGGTCCGGACAGGGGCCACCAACGTACGAAGGAGTTCAGCAATGAACGCAGCTTCCTCCTCAACCTCCACCAGCGCCGATATCCCGGTACTCGTTGCACCCCAGGTCGGCGATGTTGACCTGCTCCGTAGCGACGCACTCGGTGGCGACATCCTTGGCGGCGGCATCCTGGATGGTGACCTCCTGAGCGGCAATGCGATCGCATCCGGCAATGAAGTAAACGCACCGGTCGCTTCGGGCAACGACAACGCAGCGGGCAACATCAGTGACTCCGCCAACGTGAGTGACGTCGCCAACGGCACCACCGTGTCTGACGTTGTCGACGACGCAACGCAGGCTACTGACGTCGTAGACAATGCGACTGATGTTGCAACCGACGTGACCGGCTCGGTCGACGTTGACGACATCCTTGACGACATCACCGGTGACCTTGATCTCGCCGGAATGTCCAACTAACACTTTCGCTCTCTGGCGCCCCTACCCTTTCGCGAGGGTGGGGGCGCTGTGCGTTAACCCACGGTGCGGCATCCTGCAGAATTGAGGCCAGCAGCACCTCAACTACGTCTAGCCGTAGTTGAATCTTCGGCTCTAGACTTGGCGCATGTCGGTCACAGAACTTTCTGTCAGCACCCAGAACTATCTGAAGGCTGTCTGGGGGCTCTCCGAGTGGTCAGACGCCCCCGTCACCGCGACCGTGATCGCCGAGAAAACTGGCCTCACCCTGTCTAGCGTTTCGGATGCCGTGCGTCGCCTCACCGATCAGGGGTTCCTTGACCATGCGCGTTATGGGTCCATCGCGCTCACCGACATCGGCCGCGCTCACGCTGTAGCCATGGTTCGCCGCCACCGTCTCATCGAATCATTCCTAGTGAGCGTGCTCGGCTACGGCTGGGACCAGGTGCACGACGAGGCGGAGAACCTAGAACATGCGGTGTCAGATTTCATGGTCGAGCGCATTGACGAGTTTTTGGAGCACCCCACCCGCGACCCGCACGGTGACCCGATCCCCAGCGCTGACGGCGTCGTGACGATTCCGGATGCCGTACAGCTGAGTCGGGTCTCCCCCGGCAGCACCGTGGTGGTTGAGCGCATCTCTGATGATGACCCCGACCTGCTCAAGTTCTTCGAAGAGCGCGGAATTGTGTTTGCCGCGATCCTCCACGTCAGCGCCGGTGCACCTTATTCTGACGCGCTCGACGTGCAGGTCGGCGAGAACTCCGCCACCGTTTCGCTTGGCCGCGGTGCGAGCGATGCGCTCTACGTTTCGGGCGGAACCAATACGGGGTGAGGCCTCGATCGACTGACAGCGCTTCGAGATAAGTTAGGATAGCCTAATCTAATACCGAATGGATGAAGGGCTACCGCTGTGAAGAGAATCCTGACCGTGACCGCAACACTGGCCGCAGCGAGTCTGCTGCTGAGCGGGTGCACCGGAATCACAAGCACGGATGACGATGGCGCGGTCGTGGATGCCAGCGAAGAAGCGTTGGTGGTTTACAACGCCCAGCACGAACAACTCGCTCAAGAATGGGTCGACGAGTTCACCGCCCAGACCGGAATTGACGTAGTGCTGCGCAATGGTGGCGACAGCGAACTCGGCAATCAACTCATTGCCGAAGGCGATGCTTCGCGCGCCGATGTATTCCTCACCGAAAACTCCCCCGCCATGTCGCTGGTCGAAAATGCCGGACTGCTCGCGCCCGTAGACCCCGCAACACTCGACCTGGTTCCGGAACAGTACCGACCAACCAGCGGGATGTGGACCGGCATCGCCGCGCGCTCCGCCGTCTTCGTCTACAACCCCGACCTTCTCAACGAATCCGAACTCCCCGCATCGATACTCGATCTGCACGACCCCAGCTGGAAAGGCAACTGGGGTGGGGCACCCGCTGGAGCAGATTTTCAGGCAATCGTCTCCGCAATTCTCGAAACCCAGGGCACTGACGCGACGTCTGCCTGGCTCACCGGGATGAAAGATAATGCAACGATCTACCGCAACAACATCGTCACGATGAAAGCGGTCAACGCGGGCGAGGTAGCTGGCGGCATCATCTACCACTACTACTGGTTCCGCGACTCAGACTCCGGAGGCGAAAACAGCGGCAACACCAAATTGCACTACTTCGGCGAGCAGGACCCCGGGGCCTTCGTCAGCATCTCCGGTGGTGGCGTGCTCAAATCAAGCAAGAACCCTGACCAAGCTCAACAATTCTTGGCGTTTCTCGCTGGCGTCTCCGGACAGACAATTCTTGGCGAGGGCTACAGCTTCGAATACCCCGTTGGCAGCGATGTGCCCGCTAAAGACCCGCTACCGACCCTCGATTCGCTCAACGCGCCAATCATTGACCCATCAACGCTCAACGGCCCCGAGGTTCTCGACCTCATGACGCAAGCAGGGCTCCTCTGACAACCCCGGGTGCTGCGCGAGCGTTGCGCGCGGAGCGGTTGAGCGCAACCACAACACCACCCTCACGGGCACTGCTCATTATTGTGGTGATCCTCGCCATCGGGATGCTGATTCCTGTGGGCTATGTCATCGAGGCAACAGCAAGGATCGGCGTTGACGAGCTTGCGACTCTGCTCCTGCGTCCCCGCGTGGGCGAGCTCTTGGGTAACACCGTGCTGATTCTCGTGCTCGGAGTACCCATCACCATTCTGCTCGGGGTCGGCAGTGCCTGGCTTGTCGAACGAACTGACCTCCCGGGGCGGCGCTTCTTCGCCATCCTCACTGTTGCGCCACTAGCTATCCCCGCCTTCGTCAGCAGCTACGGCTGGGCGAGCGTCGTTCCCTCCATCCAAGGCCTCGGGGGCGGCCTCCTCGTGGCGACGCTCGCGTACTACCCGCTCGTCTACCTCCCCGCCCTCGCCACGTTGCGCGGCCTCAACCCGAGTTTGGAAGAGAGCGCACGATCCCTCGGGCTCAAAGAGAGGGCTGTTCTTCTCAGAGTTGTCCTCCCGCAGCTTCGATTGGCCATTCTCGGCGGCGGACTCATCGTCGCTCTCCATCTGCTCTCCGAATACGGAGCGTTCGCTTTCATTCGCTTCGACACTTTCACTACCGCGATTGTGGTCGCCTACCAGTCAACATTTGCTGGCCCATCGGCCGCCTCTCTCGGCATAGTGCTCGCGCTACTGAGCGTCATCGTGTTGGGGATCGAAGCCACTGCACGAGGACGCGCTCGATATGCGTATGTGGGATCGGGTAACGCGCGGCCAGCCCAGCTCGTCAAACTCGGCAAGTTCACCCCACTCGCGATCCTTGCCCTCGTCACGATCGCGACGTTGGCCACAGTCGTACCCATGGTCAGCGTTATTCGATGGTCCCTCGCCACTAAACCTGAGATGCTCGACGGTCTCTGGCGCGCACTAGTTGACACCTCTCTGCTCTCACTCGGTGGAGCAATCGGGGCCATCGTGGTCGCCCTTCCCGTCGCGTGGCTCGCGACGCGGCATCCATCACGACTGAGCCGAGTTCTTGAAGGCGGCTACTCAATCGCCAGCAGTCTGCCCGCGATTATTGTGGCGCTGGCGTTGGTCACAGTGACGCTGAACGTTGCTCCGGGGCTCTATCAGACCGCTGCGACGGTGACAGCGGCCTACGTGATCATTTTTCTGCCCCGAGCACTAGTGACCCTGCGCGCCGGACTCGCCCAGGTTCCTGAATCTCTGGAAGAAGCCGCCCGAGCGCTCGGAACGCCGCCCCTCCTCGCGAGGTTGCGCGTGACAATTCCGCTGCTTTTCCCGGCCATTGCGGCAGCCGGCGCGCTCGTGGCGCTCGGAGCGGCAAACGAATTGACCGCCACGCTCCTGCTCGCCCCAACCGGAACACGAACGCTCGCGACCCAGTTTTGGTCGGCTGCCTCGTCGATCGACTACGCCGGCGCAGCCCCCTACGCCATCTCTCTGGTGCTACTCTCAATTCCCGCTGTGGCTCTACTTTTTGCGCAGACGAGGGGAAGAACACGGTGAAGTTACACATCAGCGGTGTCAGCAAATCTTTCGGCCCAACGCCTGTTCTGACTGACATTGGGTTTGACGTTGCTCAGGGGTCGCGTACCGCGATAGTTGGCCCCTCGGGATGCGGCAAAACCACCCTCCTTCGCCTTATCGCAGGTTTCGTCGAACCGGACAGCGGCGAAATTTCTCTGGGCGACCGCGTACTCGCAGCGCCAGGACGCAGTGTGCCTGCCCACCGACGCGGGATCGGATACGTCGCTCAAGATGGCGCTCTCTTTCCCCATCTTTCGGTTGCCGCAAACATTGGTTTCGGTCTTCCCCGCGCCGGTCGAACAGAACGCATAGTCGAAGTCATGAAACTGACCTCCCTGGATGCGGCTCTCGTCTCGCGCTATCCTCACCAACTCTCGGGGGGCCAGCAGCAACGAGTCGCTCTGGCACGAGCCCTTGCGCCCCGGCCCGAGGTTGTGCTGCTCGATGAGCCGTTCAGTGCACTCGATACCGGGTTGCGCGAGCAAACGCGGGCTGCGGTGATTACCGCACTCGAGCGCAGCGGAACCACCACTGTGCTGGTCACTCACGACCAAGAAGAGGCACTCTCTTTCGGCGATGGTGTCGCTGTGATGATGAGAGGCTCGCTCCCGCAGTCGGGTTCTCCTGAATCTGTTTTCGGCAACCCTGGTACCGCCGAGATTGCTGCGCTGATGGGGTCTATCGTGCTGTTGCCAGCCGTGCGTTTTGGGAACGAAATCGACTCCGCGTTGGGTCGGATAAGCGTGCGGCACGATCGTAGCGCTGGTGCTGAGTCGGTTTCGGCCATGGTCCGTCCCTCGCAAGTGTCACTGAGCGTTGACCTCACCCACGGCAGCGCGTTAGTTACTGGCGTGCGTTACATCGGGCCAACCGCCGTCGTGTCATTGCGCACGCTGGGAGACCCGCCCATCGCACTATCGCTCGCCATTCCCGCTCTGCAAGCGCAATCGCTAGCGGTGGGTGCAGTGGTTGGACTAAAAGTGGATGGCGGAGCGGTTCTCTATTCCGCGAGCGCGACAATTCACTAGGTCAACGAGTGCGCGGGGCAGCGCTGCTAGCTCTCTTGAGTAGGGCACGACCACGACCCAGGGAAAAGGTATAGGCCTTCCAGGCCACCACACCAGCGATCAACGAGGTCACCGTCGCTAGCAATGGCGAGTGCGTTTCGATGCCCGGGTAGATCTGCCAATGAATGAGGTAGATGAAGAAAGACGCCCCCGCCAAAGCGGACACCACCCCGACCAACCAACGCGGTATCGGTAGTGAAGTGAGCCAGAGCAACACCAGCACCCCGCCGATGACAATCGCTTCGCGAAGTGGCTGCCCGAAGAACCCGACAACACACAAGATAGCTAAAGCCGAAACTATGAGGCGCTGAGTTTTCGTAGTGATACGCGCGATCACCCAACCGAGGGCAATACACCAGGCAACCGTCACGACCGCGTACTTCTCTGTGCCCTCCGCCCGAATTCCACCTACTACGACGGTGCGCACAATGAGCGTTAGCGCCAGCACCGCGAGCGCGAAAGCGAACGGCCAGCGACGCTCCCACCGCCGCACTGCTGGTACGGCAAACAGAGCCACGACAGCCAGCATTGACCACAGCATCGCTTCGAGAAACCAGAAGTGCCATTGAGGGGTCCACTGCGCACTGCCAACGAAGTTGTTGCCAAGAAAAACAGTGGCCGTGGCGTAGCTCCCGGTAACCACTCCGACGATTCCGATCCATGTGATGGCAGGAATCGCGACCGCAG
This sequence comes from Rhodoglobus aureus, assembly GCF_039527955.1. NCBI lineage: Bacteria > Bacillati > Actinomycetota > Actinomycetes > Micrococcales > Microbacteriaceae > Rhodoglobus > Rhodoglobus aureus. Next base: position 79,536 of record NZ_BAAAKW010000034.1, read on the forward strand.
CGACGCCCGCCAGCATTGCCCTGGTACGCAGTCGGTGGGATTGATTCGCGAGCTGAAAACGCGCAAGGTTGTAGCCAGCGATCACCAGAAGCAGGTGAGAACCGCCCTGCACAAAGATGAGGTCAGCGTGGGTTGCAACGATGAGAATGATCGCCAGCGCTCTCAGCAGAATAGGCACTTCAATGCGGGGCAATCTCTGCCGGGGCCGTCTCGTCGCCAGCTTCGCGTGAGCCTGACGTGGGACTGTCTCGGGAGCTTCAGCGCCTGAGCTCGAGTCTGGGCCGACTGAAAGCGGTGGCTGAGGTCTCGCCGCTCGTGCAGCGAGCTCGATCATCGACATCGTCGGCCAGGCGCGAGGCAGCGTTCCCAAGAGTTCTTCGAGGTGAATCGAGACCTCAACGAAACTGAGCGAGTCTCCCCCCAGTCCGGCAAACGAGTCGCTGATGACAGCGTGCGGGGTTCCCAAGAGGTATGCGATGCGAGTTCTGAGCGTCTCGGCTGATACGACATCATCAATAGCAGGATTGGCGCCGGCGGTGCTGTCGCTCGCGTAGCGAAGCAGAGCAACTGTGTCGGTCTTGCCGCTGGAGGTTCGCGGAACCTCAGCGATAAAGTGCACCTCCACCGCGTGGGCCGGCAAACCCCACTGTGATGCCGCATGTTCGGCTACGACTGAGTCCTGGCCTGCTGCAGTGACGAAGAGGATCAGCTTTTCGTCAGAACTGACCGCTTTCACGTCAATACCTGAGCTTTCGAAGAGGTGCTCGACGTGGTCGAGGTCAATTCGCAGGCCAAAGATTTTAGTGAATCGGTTGCTGCGGCCCACAATTTCGTAGAGTCCGTCGTTGCGCTGCCGGGCGAGATCTCCGGTAAACAGCTCGTGGCTGGTGGTGCCGAGCGCGAGGTCTGCTGGCTGTTCTCCGTAGCCCATCATGACGTTGGGGCCGCTGTAGACAAGCTCTCCAACTTCAGAGCCAGCAGGGGCATCGATTCGAAATTGGCCTCCGGGGATGGGAATGCCGATGGTGCCGATCGCGGTTTCGGCGAGATCGCTGGGCACGTAGGCCATGCGCGCTGTCGCTTCAGTTTGTCCATACATCGTGATGAAATCGAAGCCACGGTGGTGACCTAGTTGAATGAATCGCCGAGCCCGTTCCGGATCGAGCCTTCCGCCGGCCTGCGTGATGTAGCGCAACGATGCCAAGTCGCGCGTGGCAAAGTCAGTCTTCTCCAGTAGCTCGAAGGTGTGCGGTACACCAGCAAATGAGGTTGCCTGCGCCTCCTCAAAGTCGTTCCACAATTCTGAGTCGAGGACAGATCGTGAGCTCAGGCGCACCGATGCCCCGGAGAAGAGGTGGCTGTTGAGCACCGACAGCCCATAGCAGTAGTGCAAAGGCAGCGTCGTCATGGCACGGTCTGCAGGGTCGAGTTCGAGGTACTGAGAAATTGCTGAAGCATTCGACAGCAGATTGTCGCGTGAAAGACGCACCACTTTCGGTGACCCCGTCGACCCCGATGTCGTTGCCAACATCGCGAGGTCGGGGTGAAGCTCATGCCGCGTGCCGGTTCGTGCTTCGTTGAGGCCCCAGTTGTCACCCTCCGCCGCAGCGATCACGTCGGGGTCGAAACGGCTCACCAGGGATTCGATTCGTGCACGAGAAGCGTGTTCGTTCGTTGTGCTGGCTGGTTCGACCAGCAACACCGGATGTCCAGCCTCGAGGGACGCGAGGTAGGTGATGACGGGTTCGACCGTCATGGCGGCTTCGATCATCACTAATCGTCGCGTGGAGCCCAGCTCGTCTCGCCGGGCTTCTACACGCCCGCGAATGTCGTCGTAGGTTAGTTCGCCGTCATCCGTAACCAACGCAATGTGGTGGGGCGCTCCACGGGACAGGCTTAACGCGGCGAATTCAGTCTGAACAGTCATGATTATGCGTAGGCTCAGCTGGCTGAAGTCGGGTCGGCACTGCGCGGGTGTGGGCTTCCCACTGATTTGGTTCGGCGTGTACCGGTCATCCGACTTCCCTCAAGTTGATTAGGTAAGCCTACCCTATTATTCGGTACCGGCAACTACCGTGCTGCGAGCATCCGTCGACGCCGTTGGGCGCCAACCCGCTTGCCAATGAGCCCGTGCCGCGGGCTGAACAGAAAGACCAGCGCGAAGACGCAGCCCTGGACGAGCACGATCATGCCGCCGGACGCCGTATCGAGGTAGTAACTGAGATAGAGCCCGGTGACTGCCGCGAGCGCCGACATCACCGGGGCGATCACGAGCATGCGGGAGAACCGGTCGGTGAGCAGGTAGGCGGTCGCGCCGGGGATGATGAGCAGCGCGACGACCAACACAACGCCGACAGCTTGCAGCGCCACGACTGAGGTGAGTGCGAGCAGCCCGAGCAGGGCAGCGCCGAGAACCTTGGGGTTGAGGCCGATGGCATGGGCGTGGGTCGCATCGAAGGCGTAGAGCGTGAAGTCGCGGCGCTTGACAATGAGGATGCTGAACGTGACGACACCCAATATCACCACCTGGAGAAGGTCGGCCCACGAGACACCGAGCAGGTTGCCGAAGATGATGTGGTTGAGGTCAGTCTGCGATGGGATCACCGAAATGAGCACGAGCCCCAAGGCAAAGAGGGTCGTGAAGACGATGCCGATAGCAGCATCCTCCTTGATGCGGCTGGTGTTTCTCACGACGCCGATCAGGCCGACGGCGAGGAAGCCGAAGATCAGCGCGCCGAGCGCGAACGGCGCACCCACCACGTAGGCGAGAACGACTCCGGGGAGCACGGCGTGCGAAACGGCATCCCCCATGAGCGACCAGCCGACGAGCACCAACCAGCACGAGAGCACGGCGCACACGATCGCGGCGATCACGCTGGTGGCCATCGCTCGCACCATGAAGTCATAGCTCAGGGGTTCGATGAGAAAGTCGAGTGGGTTCATTCGCTGTCGCCCCGCTGGAGAACATCGAGCCCGAAGGCGCGGGCGAGGTTGGTGGGTTGCAGCACTTCGGCGGGGGTTGAGTGCATCAGCACGCTGCGCATCAGCAGGATTGCTTCATCGGCCAGTTGGGGCAACGCGTTCAGGTCGTGGGTCGACACCAGCACTGTTGCTCCGTCGGCGGCAAGCTCGCGAAGCACCGTGGCGATGGTGGCTTCTGAGCGCTTGTCGACACCGGCGAACGGCTCATCCAGCAGCAGGACACTCGCGCCCTGAGCAATACCCCGAGCAACGAAGGCCCGCTTCTTTTGACCGCCGGAGAGTTGACCGATTTGTCGATCGGCAAGGTCGGCGAGGTCGACTCTGGCGAGGGCGTCATCCACCGCCGTGCGGTCGGCAGCTTTGGGGCGTCGAGCCAGGCCCATGTGACCATAGCGGCCCATCATCACGACATCCCGCACCGAGATGGGGAACGCCCAGTCCACTTCTTCGCTCTGTGGAACGTAGCCAACAGCGCCAACCTTGCGCGCGATTGCTGGTGCACGGCCACCCAGCGTGACGGTTCCGCGGTCGGGGCGAATCATCCCCGTGATTGTCTTGAACAGGGTCGACTTGCCCGAACCATTCATTCCGATCAGCCCGCACACCTGGCCCGCCGCAACGTCGATGCTCACGTCGTCAAGAGCCAGTACCTCGCCGTAGTGCACCGTGACATTGTGCACGCTGATTGCGGGTGCGATCACCGGTGCGGATGCCGCGGCTCCCCCGCGCCCGCTTGCTGGAGTCTGCTCTGCTCGCGTCACGATCCGGCTCTCGTCAGCCCGTCGATGATGAGTTCGGTGTCGTGCCTCAACAGCTCAAGATACGTCGGAACCGGCCCCCCAGCCTCCGACAGCGAATCGACGTAGAGGGTGCCGCCGAAGGCCGCGTCGCTCGCTTCGACCACTTGCTGCATTGTGCGGTCGGAGACGGTCGATTCGCAGAACACGGCGGGCACCTCATTGTCGCGAACGAAGTCGATGACCGCGGCGACTTGCCGCGGGGTGGACTGCTGCTCGGCGTTCACTGCCCACAGGTAGTGCTCGCTGAGGCCGGCATCCCTGGCCAAATAGGAGAAGGCGCCCTCGCAGGTGATGAGTGCGCGCTGGTTTGGCGCTAGCGTGGCGAGCTCGTCGGTGAGTTCGTCGCTCACCGCCTGCAGCTCTGTCTTATACGCTGCGGCGTTTGCCGCGTATTCTGCAGCATTGCCCGGGTCGAGTTCGCCGAATGCGGTAGCCATGTTATCGACATAGATCTGGGCGTTCAACGGGCTCATCCAGGCGTGTGGATTCGGCAAACCCTCGTAGGCATCCTCGGCGATGCTGATCGTCTCAACACCGTCAGACACAACGACGTGGGGAACGTCAAGGCCGTCAACGAACTGCGAAAACCACGCCTCGAGATTGAGCCCGTTGTCGAGGATGAGGTCAGCCTCCGCCGCTTTCGCGATGTCGCCGGGGGTCGGCTGGTAGCCGTGAATCTCAGCACCCACCTTGGTGATGGATTCCACCCGAAGGTGCTCGCCGGCCACATTCTGGGCCATATCGGCGAGCACAGTAAAGGTCGTGAGCACGACGGGGCGTTGGTCACTCGGATCGACGGTGGCCGCGGCATCCGGCGTGCTGGTGCAGGCGGCAAGGAAGGTCAATGCGGTGGCCGCGAGTGCGGCAGTCAGTGCCGTTCGGATGCTCTTCCGCCGCATTGCGTTCGTGATCCTGCCCATCTTCTGATCCTATGTTGGCCGCGCCAAATAAGAAACTACGTCTTGCCGTAGTTTTACCAAATTGTGCCCGCGACGCAAAAGTCGCCGTTCTTTCGGCCGCGCAAGCTCGGTCGTCTCGGCAACCAGCGAGTTGCTACTCTGACCCCATGAAGGACTTTGACACTATCGTCGTCGGCGCAGGCGTTTCCGGGCTTACCGCCGCACGGTTCCTCGCGCAGGCTGGGCACAGCGTCGTCGTGCTCGAGGCCCGTGATCGCATCGGCGGTCGAACTTGGACCGAACGCTCCGATGGCATCATCAGTGACCGTGGAGCTTCATGGATACACGGCATCGATGACAACCCCTTGACCGACGTGGTTCGCGGCTTTGGCATGCGAACGGTCGAGTTCACTGTCGGCAGTTACCAGCCAGACGGGCGACCCATCGCCTACTACTCGCCGACCGGTGAGCGCCTGAGCGATGCTGAAATCCAAGAGTTTGCCGATGACGTTCGGGCCTTCGACCGGCACCTCGCGACGACAGTCGGGGCCTCCGAACTCGGGAGTTCATACGAGGATGCGATCGATGCGACCCTTGCGGCGATCGGCTGGGATGCCGACCGCGCCGCGCGCGTACGGGAGTTTGTGCTGCACCGCTCCGAAGAGCAGTACGGAGTGCGGGCCGGGCTTCTCGATGCCCACGGCCTCGATGACGACACTGTGGAGGGCGACGAGGTCGTCTTCCCCGACGGCTTCGACCGACTCGCGACAAACTTGGCCACGGGGCTCGACGTCAGGCTTGAGCACGAGGTTACGAGCATCGCATGGTCGGCCGCTGGAGCCACAGTTAGCTCAACTCAGGGCACGTTCACCGCAACTCAGGTCGTCGTCACTGTGCCGATTGGCGTGCTGAAATCTGGCGATCTGAGCTTTGATCCCGCGCTGCCCGAGTGGCTCACCGGCGCGATTGCCGGGTTCGAGATGAACAACTTCGAAAAGGTCTTCTTGCGCTTCCCGACCAAGTTCTGGGATGACGACGTCTACGCGATTCGCCAACAGGGTGCGGCCGGAGAATGGTGGCACTCTTGGTACGACCTCACCGACCTCCATGGGGTGCCGACACTTCTCACCTTCGCGGCGGGGCCGAGCGGAGTCGAAACTCGCGAGTGGCGCGACGACCAGATCGCCGAGTCGGTGTTGGATGCCCTGCGTGGCCTCTATGGCGAACGCGTTGAAACTCCCTCCCAAGTTCTGGTCACCCGCTGGAAGGATGACCCTTACTCCCACGGCTCGTACGCCTACATGAAGCCAGGGTCGACCCCTGAAGACCATGACCTGTTGGCCACCCCCGTTGACGGAGTTTTGCACTTCGCGGGCGAGGCAACATGGACGGATGATCCCGCGACAGTCACCGCGGCTCTTCGCTCAGGCCACCGCGCAGCCCAGAACATCCTCGGTCGGGATCTGCCGTTTGACGGCCTAACGGATCCGCTCTAGGAACGAACTTCGACCAAGGGCCTCTGGCGCCCCGAAACCGTCATATGTAGCAACCGAGCAACCCCGAGTGTTAACGTAAGAACAGCCCATTGGGGCAGTGGGGCCGCACATTCGGGATGGCCCCAAGGACGGCCATTCGGGTGGCCTTCACGCAGAGGAGCAACTGTGTCGGTGCAGCAAGGATCTGGACAACAGGGAACGGTCGCATCGCGACCACGTGAACAGTGGTCGGGTCAACTTGGCTTCATTCTGTCGGCAATCGGCTCGGCCGTAGGGCTGGGAAACATTTGGCGCTTCCCCGGTGTCGCGTACGAGAACGGTGGCGGGGCCTTCCTTATCCCGTACCTGATCGCACTGGTCACGGCCGGCATCCCGATTCTCTTTCTCGACTATGCGATCGGTCACCGCTTTCGTGGTTCCTCGCCAACCGCATTCCGTCGCTTGGGCGGCAAGGCCGGCAAGTGGCTCGAGTCGCTTGGCTGGTTCCAGGTGTGGATTTGCATCGTCATCGCCGTCTACTACGCGGCCGTCGTCGCCTGGGCTGCCAGCTACTTCACGTTCAGCTTCGATCTGCGCTGGGGAGATGACACTGCGGGCTTCTTCGTCACCGAGTTCCTGCAGACCTCCGAGCCCGGCTTCAGCTCGCAGTTCGTGCCCGCGGTGCTCATCCCGCTCGTACTCGTCTGGGTTGCTGTACTGGCCGTCCTCGGCTCCGGCATCGCGAAGGGCGTGCAGCGCGCTAACCTGATTTTCCTGCCGCTGCTCGTCGTGGCCTTCCTCATTCTTGTCGTGCGCGCACTGTTCTTGGATGGCGCGATGACCGGCCTCGACGCCCTATTCACTCCCGACTTCTCGGCCCTCGGCGACCCCAACGTGTGGATCGCCGCCTACAGCCAAATCTTCTTCTCACTGTCGATCGCCTTCGGCATCATGATTACGTATTCCTCCTACCGCAACCGTCGCGCTAACGTCACTGCACCCGCTCTGGTCGTGGCATTCGCTAACTCGTCGTTCGAGATCATCGCCGGCATCGGCGTGTTTGCGACCCTCGGCTACTTCGCCTTCCAACAGGGTGTCGGCGTCGACGAGCTTGAAGGAATCACCGGGGTCGGGCTCTCGTTCATCACCTTCCCGGCAATCGTGTCGCAGATGCCCGGCGGCCCACTCTTCGGTGCGCTGTTCTTCGGCTCGCTCGTGATGGCCGGATTCACGTCGCTGTTGTCAGTGCTTCAGGTGGTGTCATCCGCGTTCCAAGACAAGTTCGGGATCACTGCCCGCCAAGCTTCGATTCGCGTCGGATCCGCGCTGGCGATCGTTTCGGTGCTGCTGTTCTCGACAACAACCGGACTCATCACTCTCGACACCGTCGACCAGTGGGCAAACAACATCGGCATCGTAGGCGCCGCAATTGCCGCCACGATTCTGGTGATCTGGGTGTTGCGCAAGGGCCCCGAGCTCGCCGCACACCTCAACGCCGTCTCCACCTTCAAGGTGGGGCCCATCTGGCAACTGCTCGTCGGCGTACTCGCCCCGATCGTGTTGCTGTACATGCTCATCCAGCGGATCATCGTGCTCACCACCGAAGGCTACGAGGGGTACCCGCTGTGGTACCTGGCCGTTGCTGGCTGGGGAACCGTCGCCGTGATTCTGATCGGCGCCATCAGCATGACGGCCCTGCGCTGGAAGCACGACCCCGACGATTTCACCCCGTGGCCTAGCGCCGAAGCACTGAAGGAGCTCAAGAAATGAGCGGCATTGCCATCACATTCTTCGTCGTCGCCGCCGTGCTCGTCTGGGGCGGGCTCATCGCGAGCATCATCTTCCTCGCGCGCAAGCCCCAGCTCGATGTCTACCCGGATGGTGCTGACGACGTCAGCGACAACGATTAGCGTTCACGGTCGGGCATCCACTCGGACACCCGACCATGACCGTGCTACTGGGAGTTGTCGTTCTCCTCGGGCGAGGAAACGGCAGCATCAGCATCAGCAAAAGCGCCGGTAGCTACTTGCGCGAGGCTGGCATCAAGCGCGCTGTCATTCGAGCCGCCGCGAGCGCCTTCGCCGACAGCCTGACCGACAGCGCGACCCTGGATGATCGACGCGAGGTCGAGGCCGGTAGCAGCCTTGATCGATTCGAAGGAACTGCGCAGCGCAATGGCACTCTCGTTTCCGATGGTGTCTGCTGCACTTGATCCGCTGCCACCGATGACAGTGACGGAGCCGATCTGGCCGTAGCCCTTGGCCCACTGCTCCATGACGAGAGGCAGTGATTCGAGGGCGCGTTGCGCGAGGAGCGCATCTTGGTGCTTGGCGAGAGCCGCGGCTTCTGCCTCGATGCTTGCTGCCCTAGCTTCACCGGAGAGACGAACCGCATCCGCGTCAGCTGCGGCCCGAACGCGCACAGCTTCAGCTTCAACGGCGGCGATCTGAGCCTGAGCTTCCGCACCCTTGACGAGGCGGTAGGCGTCGGAGTCGGCGTCTTTTTGTGCCTTGTAAAGGTTGGCGTCTGCGACGCGCTTCACGTCAGCGTCGAGCTCGGCCTGACGGTTTTCAGCACGCTGCTGAAGAACACCCTGCTCGGCAGTGGCGCGAGCGAGTGCTTCTGCCTGTTCGGCCTCAGCGTTTGCCTTGCCAACTTCAGCCTTCGAGTCTGCGGTGTTCTTGTCGAGCGCGGTCTGCTCAATCAGGTTTGCCTCAGCGACGGTGATGTTGCGCTTCGAGATTTCGCGGTTTGCGTCAGCGGTTGCGAGTTCTGCTTCGCGACGCTTCGACTCAATCTGCGGCGTTCCGAGCGACTGAATGTAGCCAACCTTGTCGCCGATTCCCTTGATCTGGAAGGAGTCAAGAATGAGGCCCTGCTCCGACAGCTCGGTGGAAACATCGGTAGCAATCTGGTCAGAGAACTTCTTGCGCTCACGCATGAGTTCAACAACCGAAAGAGTCGCGACGACACCACGAAGAGCACCTTCGAGCTGCTCGGTAGTGAACTGCTCGATTGCGCTGTCCTGCGAAGCAAACCGCTCCGCGGCGCGGCGCACGAGATCAGAGTCTGATCCGATCTTGACGATAGCCACCGCTTCAACCTGAAGGGTAACGTTATCTGCCGACTGCGCTTCTGCAGTCATAGAAACCTGACGCGAGCGAAGAGAGATCGTCTCGTGGCGCTGCGTGATCGGGTTGACCAGTGCCTTGCCATTGACGATGACAGTGACCGCGGAGTCCTTACCGCTCGCATCCTTCTGCGAGCGACCGGAGACGACGAGAGCCTCATCGGCGCGAGCAACCTTGAACCATGCCCGTGCGATTAAGAGGAGCACGAGGAGCAGTACGACAAGTACTACCAACCCGACTCCGATCAGGACGGCAATTCCGCCGTTAACCAAGAAATCCATGTATCCACCTTTCGAAAGTGAGCTATCTACATCCATTGTCGCGGTTCAGAGCACATCCTGCTGAGACGGATGGCGAAATTGCGGTGAAGGATCGGGTGCCGCTGACGCGGTCAGCGTGAGGGCTAGAGCGCGCGCATCCATTCTTCGATGCCGTCTGCAGTAATGGGAAGAGCGTCAGACAGCACCTCTGAACCTGTTGGTGTGACGAGAACGTTGTCTTCGATGCGCACGCCCATGCCGCGCAATTCGGGCGGCACGGTGTTATCCCAGGAGTGGAAGTACAGTCCTGGCTCAACTGCCATCACCATTCCGGGCTCCATCGGCGCTCCCTGATAGGCGGCATAACTCGACTGGGCGCAGTCGTGAACGTCAAGACCCAGGTGATGCCCGATGCCGCAGACGATGTAGCGACGGTGATGTTGACCTTTCGCGCTGAGTGCCTCATCGACCGAGACCGGGAGAATCCCCCAACTGTGAAGGCCCGTAGCGATGACCTCAAGCGCCGCATCGTAGAAGTCGCTGAACTGTTTGCCAGGAGCGACTGCCGCAAGGCCCGCCCGATGGGCGACCTCAACCAGGTCATGCACCTCGCGCTGTGCCGCCGAGAAAGTTCCGGATGCGGGCAACGTGCGGGTGACATCTGCCGTGTACAGCGAGCGCGCTTCGACGCCCATGTCGAGTAGCAGCGCAGCGTCCTCTTGTACGGGACCGTCACAGCGCACCCAGTGCAGGATGGGAGCATTCGCTCCGCTGCCCACAATCGTGGAGTAGCCGGGGCCGTTTCCCACCGTGCGTGCGTGGCGGTCGAATGTTCCCTGAAGCCAACGTTCCCCACCGAACTTGATGGCCTGAGGAATCTCGCGCGCCACAGCCTTGAAACCGTCAACGGTGTCGTTAACGGCACCGCGAAGGGCCGCGATCTCCCACTCATCCTTGATCATTCGAAGTTCAGAGAGCACCCGGCCGAGGTCGCTCGACACCGGGATCGAGTGCAACAGCGGATTCGCTCCAAGAAGAGAGCCGGCGAGGGCAATGTCCGACGCGCGGGCCAATGCCGCCTCGAGCTCAGCGAGGGGCCTCGTCTCGATCTGAAGAGCCGCGGTCCACTCGGGCATTCCTGGGGCAGAACCGACCCACAGTTCACCGTGCGCGGCATCCGCAAAGAAGTCTGCCTCACCCGGGTATGCGGGTGCTGGAATGAAGAGGGTTGCGTCATGACCGCCGCCGATCGGGCTCATCACCACAACGGCTTCTTCTGCGGAGCAACCGGTGAGCCAGAAGAAGTTGCTGTCGGGGCGGAACCCGTAATAGTTGTCGTTGACACGAACGGGAGCTTTGCCTCCGGCCAGCACGATCGTGCGCCCCATAAAGGCAGGGCTCAGTCGGGCGCGGTGCGCAGCGGTCGCGCCCGCGATGCCCGGAACTGTGTCAGGGGTGCGATCGGGTGTTGCCCACCCTGTTTCCATGTACTCGACGAAGCCGGTAGCTTCACGGAGTTGGGGAAGTCGGGGATCGCCCTGGGGTGGGCGGGGCATTGACGTGGCTGGCGCCGTGTGTTGATGCGAACTCGAACTGGAAGTCATTGGACCGTCTTTCGTTGATTGGAGTGTGGGGCGCTCGCTGGCGGAGCCGCCCAGTCGGTGCGCACGTGGCCGATGTGCTCGCGCATGAGTTGTTCCATGGCTGTGCGGTCGTGGCTGAGTGCCGCATCGATCATGGCGTAGTGCTCCCGAGTGGACTCCACCAGATCCCCGGCCTCGGCTACCGATCTCAACCCGTCGAGTCGACTGCGATCACGGAGTCGTCGAACTGTCGTGACCAGCTCGTCATTTCCGTGCAGCGCGAGAAATTGCGTGTGGAAAGTGGTGTCGGTGTTCAGGTAGTTGGTCAAATCTTGTCGCTGAGCCGTGTCAATCATGGAGTCGACGAGTGGCCGGAGAAGTTCAAGCTGCACGTCACGCTCAGCGCTGACGGCCGCCGCGATTTCTCCCATGATGGGCACTTCGAGCAGCAGTCGAATCTCGGCGATGTGGTCAAGCTCTGCGGCCGTCACCTCAGTGACCCGAAAGCCCGTGTTTGGGGCAACATCCACCATGCCGTCGCGAACCAGATCGAGCATTGCTTCACGAACCGGGGTTGCTGAGACACCGAGTTGCGTCGCCAGCGTCGGGGCTGAGTACACCTGGCCGGGCACCAGTTCTCCGGCAATTAGCGCGGCCCGGAGTGTGGCAGCGACATACTCTCGAACGCTTTGACGCGGCGGCCGCCCGGGCACTCCGCCAACGGTCACTGGTTGACCTCGGCGGTGCGAATGATCGCAGCCGCAATTGCCAGATCTTCCCAGCTCATGCCCGAGCTCTTGAACACGACCGGGCGCTCAGGGTCGAGCTGCGTTGTGCCCCGAATGACGTCGGCCATGGGGATGAGGGTGCCTACGGTGAGCGCACCCTCGTCGATTGCCATGATCACGTCGCCACATTCCCGCAGCGCTGTCGGAACATCCTCGACGACTACTTGGGCCCGGCCCAAGAGCGCGCTATCGAGTTCTCGGGCATCCAGCTCATGCGAACCGACAGCAATAACCACCGCATCGGCACGCACGTCAGCAGAGTCGAAAACGGGGGTGCGGGCGGTCGTCGCGCAGATGATGAGCCCGGCCGCAGCGACCGCATCCGCCGCTTCTACACTGCCCGCCTCGACCACGTGAGCCTCTGCGATATCGACGGTGCGTAGCGTGCGCACCACGACAGTCACGGAGGAGACTGCGCGTTGCTCGCCGAGAACTGCACGAAGAGTCGCAAGATGCTCAATCGCTTGCGGACCAGCGCCAAAGATCACGACATCGAGCGGATCAGTTGTGCGCACTAGCGCACTTGCCGTGGCCGCCAACGAAACAGCGGACGTGCGGATGCTCGTCAATGCAGCGCCATCGAGCAGCAGTCTCGGCGTGAGCGTTTCAGCATCAAACAGAATGTAGAGGCCTTGGATGCGCGGCAGCCCCTGAGTCGGATTGTCCGGGTTGACCGTGATGATCTTGATGCCGGCGTCCTGGCCCACCTCGGAGGGCATCAGCAAGAACTGCCCGCGGGTGAGTTTTTCGAACACGCGAGCATGATCCGTGCCGGGATCGAAACCCGCTCGGAGCGCATCCTGAACTGCCTCAACCGCTTGGGCTGGACTGATCGCGGCACGCACGGCAGCCTCGTCAAAGTACTGGGGGGTCGTGACGGTCATCGCAGCACGAACCCTGGTGTGAGGGTGTCGCGCGGATCAACGGTGAAGAGGTTCTCGCCCGTTTTGAACGCCATCCCGGTGACTTGTGGTATCACTGCCAAGTGACCGGCAATCTCGGTGTGGTCGAGAACAACAGCGGTGAACTGTGAGCCGACGATCGAATCGTGAACGAGAGTGCCGTTCTCAGGCAGTGTGCCGTTGGCGGTGAGGGTCGCGATTCGCGCGCAGGTTCCCGAGCCACACGGCGAGCGGTCCAGTTCTCCGTCAGCAAAGATTGTTGCATTCCTTTGACGCACCGAACCGTCGTCGGCGGGTTCGAGTGCTTCGAACACGATGGTTCCGTAGATTCCGCTCAATCGATCGTCGGTCGGATGCACGGCATGAACTGAGTCGTTGAGTGCCCACTTGATCTCCCGCCCGATCGCGATCACCGCGGCGGCATTCTCCGGGGTGACGGTGAGCCCGACCGTTGCGGCATCCAACTGGGCGTAAATTGCGCCACCGAAGGTGACATCCACCTCAACGTCGCCTAGAGAAGTGGAGACCGGCACCCGCTCAGCCAGAACGTAACTGGCGACATTGATGAAGTCGACCGAGGTGACCAGGTCGTCGGTCGTGTGAACGCGGGCGGTTACACGCCCAGATGGGACGTCGATCACGACATCGGTGACCCCGCTAGGTTCCGCAGCAACGAGGCCGCTCTCGATTGCCCAGACACCGAGAGCGATAGTGCCGTGACCGCAGGCAGTCGAGAACCCATCTTTGTGCCAGAACAACACGCCGAAGTGTGCGCCCGCATCATCGGGCTCCACTATGAAGCCGCCATACATGTCCGCATGCCCGCGGGGCTCGAAGCAGAGGATCTGCCGGATCCGCTCAATCTCGACTGAGTTCATGGCGAAGACGCGCTTCTCGGCGACACCGTTGCCTTCGATTGTGACCGGCAGCGATGCGACGATTCGGAACGGTTCCCCGCCGGTGTGGTAATCAACAGTCGAGTACTGCTCTGGCATTCGTGGCCCGCTTTCGGTCAACGCACTCGTCTTTAGGGGAGTGCAATTGCAATGGTACAGGGTTAGGTGCTCCGGGCAATCGACCGCGTTGACTCATTAGAAACCTCCGCGTAGCCCTATACGTTGCCTCAGATGAAAACCTCCGTTTCGGCGTGGTTTCACAGGATCGGCATCGGATGTGGGTTACGCCCGTTTCTATGGAGCTAACGATGAAGCAGCGGCAGGCTGTGACGAAGAAGAAAGCGCTCACCTATCGGAGTGCTGACCGTGCGGGCAAGTCCCGAATCCTGGACGAGCTGGTCGTGTTGGTCGGCCATGAGGGCGGCAACGCCTCGGGTGAACACTGTTTCGCCCTGACGGTCACTGACATCGCGACCGGGTGGACGGTGAATCGTTCCGTTCAGAACAAAGCCTCGAAGTGGGTGTTTGAGGCACTGCAACACGTGATGGCGGTGTTCCCGTTTCCGATCATCGGGATCGACTCGGATAACGGAAGCGAGTTCATCAACCACCACCTGTTCGACTACTGCGTGGCGAACAAGATCACCTTCACCAGGTCGCGGGCCAACCACAGCAATGACGGTGCTCACGTGGAGCAGAAGAACTGGACCCACGTGCGCGAGCTGGTCGGTTACCTCCGCTACGACACGGCCACCGAACTGGCCAAACTCAACGAAATCTGGGAGCTCGACCGGGTATTCACGAACTACCTCCTGCCCCAACAGAAGCTGATCTTCAAGCAACGCAACCGCGCAAAAGTGACCAAGAGATACGACACCGCGACCACCCCGCACCAGCGCGCGGTCGCCCGCCACGACATGGCCAAACGACCGATCATCCGGATGAACGCCGAGTTCAAACGGCTCAAGCCCGCAGCCCTGTCCCGCAACATCCTCGCGCTGACGGGCGAGCTTGAGACCCTCGCCCTGGCCAAGAAACCCGCCGACGTGAAACCAGCTATCAACCGGACCTTCAACCAGTGAACTCGGCGGAGGTTCTCAATTGAGGCAACGAATCACCTTCCCGGAGGTATTGACATGAGGCAATGGGGATACACCCAGATTTGAGGACCGCGATCGGCCCGCCCTTCGACGCGATCTGTGGAGTGACCGCGTGACCGCGTGACCGAAGATACTGCCGTGGTTGTCAGCCCGGCCAGTTGCGTTCCTAAAGCGGCTCGACTCCGCCCATCGAGCTGCTGCCCTTGCGGTGGTCAGCCCTCCCAAAAGTGGTCTCGAGCACGTGCTGCATCTTGCGAATGGCGCCATTAACCGCGCTCTCAACTGACGAGGCATTGTCGCTGGCGAATTCAGGATTCTTGCCCTCGGGGCGGGCCTCAAGCTGACACTGGATATCGTCGCCCGTGCTGCGACCGGCACTCCCGTCGCTCAAATGCACCTCAACCCGAGTCAGGTGCGAACTGAAATGCGAGAGCTTACTTTCGATCTCAGACACAATTTCGGCAGTTGCTTCCTCGGTGAGAGTGATGTTTTTATCGGTATTGACGATGACCTGCATGGTCGCCTCCTGGCAGTCGTGGTGCATTCACAAATCACGCTACGCCGCCAACCTGTGTGCGGCACCGACCGGTGCGGCTGCCGGCCGCAATCTTGAGCCACCGTGACCTAGAACACAGAAGTGCGAAGGCCGGAAGTGCTGTACTAGGAACGCGGCTGGTGTGCTCAGACTCGAGACGGAGGTAGCAGTATGACTACTTGGGGAGTTCTGACGCGCTGGGAGCTGGCCACCCGCCCCATCCATCCAGAAAGTCAACGGGCGATGCAACGCCGCTGGGCCGAACTGCCGGTAGAAGTGCAGACCGACAATCAACTCCTCGGGCGGAGCGCGATTGGTTGTGAAGGAACGCACGGTGTATTCCCCAAGTGCAACTTAACCTGTTCGCCCTGCTATCACTCCGCGGATGCGAACAAAGTTAGCGTTGACGGGAGCCACACGCTCGATCAGGTCGATAAGCAGATGGCGTTCGCCCGCACCGCGCGTGGTCCTCGAGCCCACGCACAACTGATCGGTGGTGAGGTCAGCCTTCTCCCTGCCGCCGACCACGCAGCTGCCTTAACCATCATGCGGCAGTACGGGCGTGAACCCATGTCGATGACCCATGGTGATTTCGACTACGACTACCTCCTCGATGTGGTGCTCGACGAAGGCGGCCGGCGAAGGTTCGATCGAGTCTCTTTCGCGGCACATTTCGATTCGTTAATGCGCGGGCGCAGGGGTGTCGTGCGACCGCGCAGCGAGGCCGAGTTGAACCCGTCCCGAGCCCAGTTTGCTCACATGTTCACCGACCTCAAGCGTGACCACGGCGTGCAGTCTTATCTAGCGCACAACATGACCGTAACCCCATCAAATTTGCCGGAGGTTGCCGAGACCGTTCGGGCAGTACTGGACATGCCGTTCGACATGATGTCGTTTCAGCCGGCCGCCTACATCGGCGACGACCGGCGCTGGAAGGAAGACTTCTCCGACGTGTCGATCGACGCGGTGTGGTCACAGGTAGAGGAAGGCGCCGGTCAAGCTCTGCCGTGGCGTGCTACCCAGTTCGGGCATCCATCCTGCAACCGTTACACGACCGGCGCCCTAGTCGACGGTCGGTTCATCGTCGCGTTGGATCCCGATGATTCCCGGGATATCGCGGCGCGAGACATCCTCTTGGCACATCTGGGCGGAATGGTGTTCGGGGGCACCCGCTGGCCGGTGTTGCTGACGAAGATCATTCGTGCGGCACTGCGTCATCCCGGCGACGTAGGGGTAACGCTCGGGCAGCTCGGCCGAATCGTCACCCGGGCAGGTGGCTTTCGTCGAGTCATTCGCGCTGCGGTTCGACGGCGAATGTCCATTCGAACCTTCGTGGTCCACAGCTTCATGGATGCGGAGCAGGTTGCACCCGCGTGGAGTCTCCTCGAAGACGGGATAATGAGTGACGATGCGGCCGTGCGGGAGACGCAGGTTCGACTGCAGTCCTGCTCCTATGCGATGAGCCACCCCGAGGACGGACGTCTCGTGCCCGCTTGCGTGCAGCATTCCGTTCTCGACCTCACGGAAACCCGGCAGCTGCGCTCACTTCTCCCCCTGACGCCGGCCGAGGCGAACAATCGGCCTAGTGGTTTGACGTCGGTGCGACGGACTGGATCCCCTAGGGAAGATCACCCGTCGTTGGATTACTGAACTCCGTCAGCCGCATCCTTCGTTGCCCGCATCCTTGGTTAGGCGCACCCGATAGCCAGTTGTGAAGAGCCCCTCTGACAGTTGGACCCCGACCCGCCGGTAAACCTCCCGGGGAATCCCGATGTCCGCCAGCCAGAGCGCCCCGACGGCGTCGGAGTCCAGACCAGTTTTGGGAACGGCGAGGGTCATCGTGTTCGTTGCGCGCACATATGCCCCGAGGGCCATACCGGTTGTGGAGTCGACTCCGGACGGGACGTCGAGGGAGACCACCGGGGCGGTGCCGCTCGACATCCACCTGATCAGCTCGGCGGCAGTGCCATGGGCTGCGCCGCAGAGGCTATAGCCCAACACTGCGTCGACCACCAGTTCAGCCTCCAACTCCCCGAGGTCACTCACCGGCGCAAGTCGTCCTCTGGTGGCACCGTAGAGCGCGAGTTGGTCAGCGGGGACGCCGTGCAACCGTGTGGGGTCCGAGACCACCAGGGTGACATCGCCCCCATGGTTGGCTAAGTGGCGGGCGGCGCAGATTCCTCCGCCCCCGTTTCCTCCGGTCCCTGCCAGCACGACGATCGGTGCCGAGGGCCATCGATCCCCGAGCAGCCCCACACAGAGGGCGGCGAGACTCCTGCCGGCTTTCTCCATCATCTGGTAGAGATTCGGCCCCACCTCCTCGACCGCGACCCGGTCGACCTCCCGCATCTGCTCGGTCGTGATGGCCGGCACCACGAGTCCGGTCAACGTTCGAAAAGTGTCCACCGTCATGATCTGTCCTCCGCGGGATGACCGTAGTCACCCGAACTTCGCTGCTATTGGGCGTTCTCGGCTGCTGTTCCGTCATCGGCGGGCTGGCCGCGCTCAGCCTGATCGATGGCCCACGCCGCGTTGACGAGCCCGACATGGCTGAACGCTTGGGGGAAGTTGCCCAGCTGTTCGCCGGTATCCGAGTCAATCTCCTCAGCGAGCAGACCGACATCACTGATGTGGCTTATGGCTCGCTCGAAGACCTCGCGGGCCTCATCGCCCCGGCCGCCGGCGGCGAGCACGCGGGCGAGCCAGAACGTGCAGAGTAGAAAGGTGCCCTCGTTGCCTTCCAAACCGTCGACGCCGGTGTCAGTTTGGTACCGGTAGACCAGCCCCCGAGCATCCGTTAGTCGCTCGATGATGGCATCCGCAGTAGCAAGCACGCGAGGATCGGATGCCGGCAGAAACCCGACGATCGGGATCATCAGCGCCGACGCATCCAGATCAGAGGAATCAAAGGACTGCGTGAACGCACCGGCCTCGTCGTTCCATCCCTCTTCGAGGATGGTGGCGCGGATCTGCTCGGCCTTCGTTGACCACTCGGCAACTCGGTCGGTAGCGTGCAACTGCTCGGCCATGGCGATCGCCCGGTCGAGCGCTACCCAGCACATGAGCTTTGAATAAAGGAAGTGGCGCGCGGCACCACGGACTTCCCAAATGCCGTTGTCTGGCTGCTGCCATTGGCTTGCCGCGGCGTCGGCGAGGGCGATCAGGAAGGTTCGCGTCGCCGGATCGATATCACCGAGTTGCTCTCTCAGCCGGAACGCCGCATCGAGGAGCTCGCCGTAAACATCGAGTTGCGGTTGATCCCAGGCACCGTTGCCGACCCGCACAGGACCGCTCCCCCGCCACCCCTTGAGTTGCGGGAGCAGTCGTTCAGACAGGTCATGTTCGCCGCCGACGCCGAACATGATCTGAAGATGCCGGTCAGGGTTGGAGTGCGCGGCTGCTGCCGTCATGAAGGAGAAGAACTCGTGGGCTTCGTCTGGGCAGGCCGCGACCCAGAGGGCTTTCATGGTGAAACTGGCGTCGCGAACCCACGAGTAGCGGTAGTCCCAGTTGCGTTCACCGCCAACCTCCTCGGGCAACGATGTGGTGGCAGCAGCAATGATCGCACCGGTGGGCTGGTAGCTCAGCGCCTGAAGCACCCGTCCAGAGTGGTGCACGAGCTCTCGCCACGGCCCGTCATAGGTTTGGTGGATCGCCGACCACTCCTGCCAGCTCGCGATCGTGCCCGCCAGACTGGCCGCAATCTCATCCTGGAGATAGGTGCCGGGCAGCGGCTCGCCGAGGTGGGTGCGCTGCAGGGCAAAATGCTGCTGTTGCCCCGCCTCAAGAGTGAACGTGACGCGGATCTCGCCATCGAGAATGGTCGCCGGGGCGGCAAGCGAGAGCGTGAGCCGGCCGGAACCGCCGGTGGCGACGACACCAGAATCGATCTCCACAAGCACCGGCACTACCAGCCCGTATTCGGGACGAGGGCGGCAGACCATCTCGAAAGTTACCCGCCCACTGATGCAGCGAACGCCGCGCAACAGGGAATGTGGGGCATTTTCGCCGAGGCGGTGAGGGTCGGTCGAGTCGCCCAGTTCGAGGGCGTCGAGGAGTTCGAGGGTTCCATCTTTGCTGTGGAACGTGGTCTGCAGAACCATCGATCCGTCCACGTAGGAGCGGGTTGATGTGCTCGGCGCAGTGGGCCTGATCGACCAGTGCCCGGCATCGTCGTCCAGGATTGATGCAAACACGGATTCGCTGTCGAAGCGGGGAAAGCAGAGCCAGTCGACCGAACCGTTCTTGGTCACGAGCGCGGCGGAGTGCCGATCAGACAGCAGAGCATGGTCGGCGATCGGGATGTCACTCATGCGAGATCTCCCGCATCGACTGGCTTTGCCGCTCTCGACGGAATGACCGACCCCAGGCTCCGTCTTCAGGTGTGAACCGGTGTACGCACAGTGTGGACATGAGTAGGGCCCTTGCTCGAGGTGTATATTGCCTACGGTACGTCGGCCTATGGCGGGTTGTCAGCAACATAGGACACAGAGTAACAAGCGGATGCCGCCAGTGGATGACTCCATTGGCTATCGCGAACCTAGCTGCCGAGCGCTCTTCACTCGCGCGCTGAGCTTCCTGTCGTGGTCTTCTTCGGAAAGAAGTGTGTCTCTGCACGCGGCAGCTCCACGCCATCAATGAAAATATCGACCTTCTCGTTGTAGAAAGCGACCAGGCCGGTGATCGGCAGCAGCTGACGCGTAGGGAAGTCGTACGCCCACGCGAGATCGGCATGCAGCGATCCAGCGACCTGCACCGACCAATAGTCGGTGGTGGTTCCCTTATACGGACACTCGGAGACGGTGTCGTTATGCACAAGATGCTCGAAGTTCACGTCAGTGCGATTGAGGTAGTACCGCGTCGGCAACCCGGTTTCGTAGACCATGACGGGCGACGATGATTCCGCGAGCACAACACCATCAAGCTCAACGCGCACTGTTCTCGTCGAACGCACCGCATCCACCCGGGTGTAGGGGCTGCGGGGATGCACGAAGATCTGCTCGTCCTCTTCGAACCACGAGTCAAGGGCATCCCACTCAAACCGCACCATGCCGGCAAGGCCTTCGAGCGAATCGTCGGTGTACGTTTTCGCCGCCGCCGGATGCTCGCGCTCCCCCACCGTGAAGCCCTGACGCAGGTAGGTGCCGCGCGAATGGTGCTTCTCCTGCACCTCGTCGACGAGCAAGTCAGTGTTTACGTCCCCGATAGGGATGTAGTACTGCGGGTACGGAGACCACTCCCAGACATAGATCGCCTGGGTGGTGTCGAACATCAGCTCGCCGGCGAAGTAGCCACGAATCCGACGGGGAACAGGCTGGATCAAGTTCTTCTGCGTGATCATCGTGGGGTAGTCGTTCATCAGTTCCCTCTTTCGTTGATCTCACCAGCCTGCCACCGTCAGATGTGAGTGGCAATTGCCGCAGCAATCGTCGTTACGGGCGCGGCTGCCCGCCGGGTGCTCCTCCGCCGGCGCCTTCGCCACCCGCGGCTGCGGCGCCCGCTGTGACGGTTCCGGCAGTTGCCCCATCAACAGTGACTGTGTACGTGGCGCCGTTCACTACAGCAGCATCCGAAAGAACGACCGATTG
Source organism: Rhodoglobus aureus (assembly GCF_039527955.1). Lineage (NCBI taxonomy): Bacteria > Bacillati > Actinomycetota > Actinomycetes > Micrococcales > Microbacteriaceae > Rhodoglobus > Rhodoglobus aureus. The sequence goes on from NZ_BAAAKW010000034.1 coordinate 100,475, forward strand.
GAAGGACTTGATCGAGGTGAATTCAGCGATGACCGTTCCGCTCTCGTCAAGCACCTGCACGGCCAGACCCGCGCCGTAAGCCTGGTCGAGCGTTGCGCTCAACCAGCCCTGTGCTGAGGAGGCGTCGGGCGAAGTAGCCATGAAGGTGGTTCCGACAGCGAGCACCGTGCCGCTATCGACAACCAGGGAGCCATTGGTGTCCAGTGCTCCCTCGCGGTCCTCCGGCGAACCGAACACCGTAGTGGTGCCGCCAGTGATCATGATCGAGCCATTCGAGTCGATTCCGTCACCGGCCGAATTGATGATGGATTCGCCACCAGTGATGGCGACCATCGCGCCGTCATCGGCCTCAACGATGCCACCAATGTCGGTCGTGGTGCTGGTGCCGCTCGTCGCGTTGATTCCGTCGTCGCTCGCGTTTACCGCGAGCGCGCCGCCCGCGATTGTGACGTAGTACGCCTCGATACCCTCATAGGAATTTTCGACGGCAGTTGTACCGCCCGAGACAACAGCGTAAACCTCGGCCTTTAGTCCGTCGTCGGTAGCGTCAAGAGTCGTCGAGCCACCAGCAATGACGATGTCAGTTTGCGCCTGCACTCCGTCGTCACCCGCGATGAGGGCGACCGTGCCGCTGGCGATGTACACGTAGCCGCGCGTCTCGTCCTCCTCATTGTCAGACTTCAGGGCATCGCCTCCGGCATTCACCGTGACGGTGCCGCCCTCGATAGTGAGTGAATCTTTGCCACGAAGTCCGTCGTCACCTGCGGTGACGGTGATGTCGCCAGACAGTATGACGAGGTCGTCCTGGCTGATGATCCCATCATTTTGGGTGCTGTTGACGGTGAGCGATCCGTCCCCCGTGATTGTGAGGTCGGCGTCGCTGAACAGCGCGGCGTTGGACTCAGCGTCGGCTCCGGTGGACGAGAGGATGTTGCTTCCGCTGAGGGAGACGGCAACATCTTCTGCGCTGAGAACCGCAATCGCGGCGCTCATTGAACTGGAAATCTCTACCCCGTCGAGCACAATAGCTACGACTCCGTCATCCGCAGTATCGACGACAACTTGTCCATCGAACTGCCCGGCCAGCACGTAGGTGCCTGCGGCTGCGATCGTCACGGTGGAGCCATCGACAACAACGCCGTCACCGTCTGCCGAAGCAGTTGCTTCGTCGAGCGTGATGTTCACTGCTCCGTCGAGGGTCCACTCGTCGTCATTAGTTGTCGTCGAGTTTGCGTTCGCGGCGAGCACCTCGGTAGCAACTACGCCAAGGTCAAGCTCGACGCTAGCCTCGCTGACCCCGCTGGACGTGACGGCGGGTGTCTCGACTGCGGCTGCGCATCCGGCCAGCAGGAATCCGCCGATCAAGAAAGTACTGACGGCGGCAGTAAGGGTGAATTTGTTGCGCCTCATAATCAAGCTTCTCAGGAGTTTCGGCGCAATACTCGCGCCCGTTGGTTGGATGGAAAGTCTGGGGTCGTGGTGACAGGCACCATCCCATCCGCAGTCCCTATGACCTTCCTATGAGCGGGGTATGCGCGAGCCGTGCATGTGGCGCCCGCCAATGACCACGACCCATCAGAGCGCGAGACGCGGCCGAAGTCCGTGAGCGATGATGTACTCATGACAGCCACAGGTGCTCGATCTGCCCCGGTAGCCGACCTCTCCGGTTGGGTTCGCTCTCCGTTCACAGGAGCGAGCGCAACCTACGACTGCTATGAAAAGGGCTCGGGACCGGGAGTAGTGCTCATCCCGGAGATTCCCGGAATCACCCCGGAGGTCCTCGGACTCGCCGAGCACCTTGTGGCTGGCGGCTTCACCGTGGTCGTGCCCTCGCCATTTGGAGATCCGGGGCGGGCCAAGTCTGGCGGCTACATGATGGGGACACTGCTCCGGCTCTGCGTATCGTCAGAGTTTCGGGCTTTCGCCACAAATTCATCTCGGCCGATCACGAACTATTTGAGGGCAGTCGCCTCTGATCTCGCCGCTCGATCCCCGGGGAGAGGCGTCGGGATGATCGGCCAGTGTTTCACGGGCGGCTTCGCCCTGGAGTCTCTCCAGGGGAATTCGATCGCATCGCAGCGCGGGCGAATGCCGGGGAGGTTTGCGCCCTCGGCTTGCGGTTCAGCGAAGACAGCGCGGCTCCACGAGCGCGATTCGACACCATCAAGGCGCGCCTCGGTGATGCCTTCGAGATCATCCAACTGGATTCGTCACCAGGTAACCCCGACGGCTATGCGACCTCGGCACACTCAGTGCTCACGGGTGAGGTTCGGGAGAATCCTGCGAACTCGGCGTCGGTCGCCCGCGATCGCGTTGTTGCGTTTCTCAAGGAGCGAATCGGCTAGGGCGAACTGATTACGGTCGCGAAGCCTCCGCCAGTTCAATGAGGACCTCGTTGTGCCGAAGAAACGACGGTTTGAACGGCGGATCGAAACGCGCGAACCACGGATCGCCCACAATGGCGAGCCCGGCATCCGTCACCGCGGAGAGCAACTGATCACGATGCTTCTCGAACGAGGTTTCGCTCCATCGACCTCTGAAGCGCACGGCGGCTACGAGCCGTTCCGGAACAGTGCGCAGAGACACAGCTTCACTCGTGGGCAGCGGGGCGGATGCTTCACTCAGCGTCGCGGGGAGAACAAACGCGACCGTGTAGTTACCACCGGACCCGGTCTGGACCACGGGTGCCGTCATCGCGATGCGTTGCGAGCGGGACTGAACCACCGGGGCCGTCATCGCGATTGACTGTTTCGCGATGTTATCGCCGGTGATGTAACCGAAGAGGAACCGGAACGCGCGGTTTCCGGCATCCTCGAAATCAGCCGAGACATCGGCCTCTGCAATAAGATGCTCGGGATAGCGTCACACCTCAAGCACGCCCTCGGTGCGAAGGAGGTCGTAGGGCTGTTTCTCGGTCATGCGCCGAGGGTACGCCCGGCCGCTGAGAAGCGGCTCGCAGTTTTTGCGCGGTTCGCTGCTCCGGATGCTCGAACCCACGTGAGAGCGTCAGCCCACGGAGTCCGGGCGGCCCCAGAATGGTTGCGCTGTGCTCGTCATTGTGACTCTAGTGACGCACGCACTGGCAGGAATATCCGTACGACGTGATAGCTCATCGCAACGAAAGTGACGAGCCACGCGGCGAAGGCGATCCACAGCTCGACCTTGCCGATCCAGAGCACGACTGGAAGGTGGTCGGTGGCTCCGAGGGAGAGGCTCGCGACCGCATACATGCCGAGCGGAAAGATGATGCTCCACATGGTCGGCTCATAGCGGAGCGGAATTCGGTGAAGGAGATGACGCCAGAGGCCGGCTGCGACCAGCGGCGGGATGAACCAGGTCGCAATACCCCAGAACACAACAGAGAGCCCCGCGATCAGAGCCCCGGCCGCATCCACCATGGGCGCCTCCGCCATGTCCTCGATCCGTGCACCGGCGAGTACTGTGATGGCCAGCGCCCCCATGGTGACCCAGTACGGCGGAGTGAAGTCTTGTGGGCCGAAGGAATACAGCATCAGCCGTAGCGCCACGAATACGGCGGTCGCGCCGTACAGCAACACACCAACTGACCAAGCAACAACGGCTACCAGTGCGAACACGGTACGCGCAGAACCTGCCTCGGGTTCTAGCGTGGCGGCGGCGATCGCGATTGACTGACTGGCGACCACCCAAATGAACCAGGTGCCATTGGCGGTGGCAATAACAGATTTAGTCTGCTTGCTGAGCGCCGCTGTCCACGGGATGACGTAGCCAATCACAAGGAAGATACCACCCGCGATAAGCAGCAACGCCCCCGTGAGCCGGGGGTAGCCCGCCATATGGAATCGAACACCCAGAACGTTCGCGCCAGCCACGAGAGTGAAGAACCCGAACGCCCGTCGCGGATCCATGAAGTCGTCGCGGATCGCACCCGGGTACGAGATTGCGCGCCAGATGGTCAGCACAATCAGCACAACGAACGACGCAGCGCAGATCACCAGCAAGACGAGCGACAGAATCTTGAAGCCCTCGAGTTCCATCCCAACCGAGACAATGCCGCTTGCCATTGTCAGCGCGAAGTACCCCGGGGTAAGTGTCTTGATCGACAATCCCAGTCGCTGCGACGCGGCGGTGCTCATCTTCGTAGGATAACGACTCGATCGCGATCTGCGTGCTACTCAGGACCGTGATAAATCCACGAATTTTCGTCGGCGACAGAAAGGCCTCGGGCGGGATAACGACAATTCGTATCCTGGTCGGACTCCTCAAGTCTGACGGCGGGCGCGCCACCTTACCCGGTGGCGACCCGTGGAAGGATCCCGTCGAGCTCCTTCGTCACTCGGATTGACTCGCGGCGCACAGCAGATGTCGCTCACTTTGATGTGGCAGCGAAACGTCTGCGCGACCGAGTCGATATTCCCGCTGACTATCCTCGACCAGTTGGTCTCGGGAACTCCCGGCCGCTGATTCGGCGAGCCGCGATGCTTATCACGACGTGTTTCGGTGATGGATCGAGTGTGACGAGTGTGCGGAGGGCGGCCGGTAGAGTCGGATCGTCTTCCGAAAGCATCCGTGAAGTGCCTTCAACAATGACGCTCGTGTGATACTCAACGGCTCTGCCGCCGGCAGGGCTCCTCCTGCTGGTCGTGCCGTTCCTGCTTGCGGGCAGTTCATTGCGAAACGGATACTACGATCGCGCGGAGTACGTGCCAGCGAGCATGGCCTTCTCGGGCGCTGTCGTCCAGACCAAAGATCGCGTCACGCTGTTCCCGCCCGTGCTTGAGTGCTCGTATACGACTGCAATCGAACCAGTCAGCTCGGACTACGTCATCGTAGAACACGACCTTGGCACCGGTTGGTGGATTGGCGCCCCGGCTAGCTTCTTAGCCGCGGCTGCCCTCTGGGTGGTTAGCCGAAAGCGTGCTGCTCTCACAGCGAGTGAGCAGGCGCAGCCCATCGGCGCAGCCCCCGGGCCGAGCATCAGAAGATCAATATGTCAACTTCGCTGTTGCGCCGAGATCCGGCCAAACACTGGGTAAACGTAGCTCCACAACGCTCGCATTGGAGCGGTTATCGGCCCGACAGTTTTCGAAGTGTCGGCAAAATGTGGGCAAAAGAAAAACAGGCCCGACCGCACTCCACGAGAAAGTGCTGGTCAGACCTGTTTTATTTGGTGCGTCCGGAGGGATTTGAACCCCCGGCCTATTGATCCGTAGTCGAAAACCGTTCCCGCAGAACTATGCGGAAGTGCCCAAAATTGCTGCAAAATGCTGGTGACTGGGCGCGACTCCGCGGCCGCGAGTTGACCACGATGCTCTCTGAGCGTGGGTGAAATGTGGGCACGATCAACCTGATGATTCCTCGCAAAAAGTGTTATGGATCAGGATCTCGGTGACCTCACTCGGGTGATAGAGCGGCTTCAGATCCAGGTTTTCGAAGTCGGGTCCCACGCTGCCCACTTCTGCTGCGCTATCTCATCGTGACCGCTCAGTGAGACAGAAGGGGCTGACAGCGTGACCCCGCGGTACTTCACCACTTCCTCGATCGCCTTACGCAATGTGGTCGCCTCGAAGCTCCGGCTGCGAGAAAGCGACAGCAGATCCATGTAGTCACGCCAGCGCGTGCTCGTGACTCCACGTTGCAAGATAGTGACCGCCTTCTCCGCAATAACGGTTTCGAGCGCATATCCCATCAGTGTGAACTCGCCGCCAAGGATGCGCGGCATCGTCACCCGCTGCGCTTCGGGAAACATCGGGTCCCCTGTGCTGATGTCGAGCTTCACCGCTATCCGCGCACTGTGAAGGTGGGCTCGGATATGCACCCTTATCCCCGAATACTCTTCTTCGTCACGAATCTGTTCGATACGAATCGGGACCGCCTCGAACACGACACCGTCGCCCCCATCAGCCCTCGCTACCGCGGCGGCCACCTACCGGCAGTGTTCCTCGTCAAGAACGAAGTCGATTGCTTGCATGTCAACATCCCGCGTCGGCCGGCGGAGACCGTAGCCAGCGAGTAGGACCCCGCCCTTCAGCACGAACGAATCGGCGAAGGTGGACTCCCCCAGTCTCGCCAAAAACTGCTCGAGCACGTAGAGGGTAAGAAGTTCCTGCACAGCGCGACCCTGTTGCCGGGCGATGCGTTGCAGCGCAGTGAAAGTCTGTTCCGGGGTCATGTCAGTATCTCCAGGGCGGTTCGTAATGGCCCGATCGCTCGCGGCAGGGTCTGCGCTATGGCGAATAGCTTGGCGGGTTGGGATGCTGGGAGCGTCAACCAATTGCGCAGCGCCTCGATACCGGTCTCGTACCCGACAGTGCCTCGCAGCCTGAAAGCATCGACGATGGAACGCTCAGCTGAATAGAGTCCTATGCTCTGACCTTCGTCGCCTGTCGCGAGCAGAGTGCGACCAATCTCGAACGTGGCACGGTCAAACAAATGCCAATCGACCGCCGCCTGAGTCTTCGCAGGCCTCTGGCCCCGAGGGATCGCGATGTCAGTGCGAGTTGGAATTGCATCGATCAACTCGAAGCGTGCAAGAGCCGACTCTAAGCAGATCGTCGCATCAGGACGCCTTCCTACAATCTCGGTCAGATCGAGGTCGGCTATCGGGAGGTCGGTGCGCCGATATAGCCCACGACTGATGCGCTCAATCTGCTGGCTGTCAAGCAACCGATAAAGTTGGCGCGAGTCGACCCCCAAGCGGCTCGCCTCAGATTGCGAGAACGCTCGCATCGGCAGGTCCGTCGTTGACATGTGTCCAATTTAGCATACAGATAGATTTAGCTGTAGCTATTTATAGGCGTGAGTTCGGTTGGATGACCCGCTACTCAAAAGTCAATAGGTCAACCTCGTGCGGTAAACCAAAACCCAGACGAACACTGGGCCGGGAGGAGCCGCAAAGACCGCATTTCACCCGAAAACTGACCCCAAACTTTGTGAAGTGTAGGCAGGGTGTGGGCAAAAGAAAAACAGGCCCGACCGCACGCCTGCGATGTCTCAGGACATCGGTGACAGTTCTGCCTCACGACATAGGGGACTGCTGATAAGGAACGGGCGCACCTCCGCAGGAACCCAACGCTGGCGCTGCCCAGTGTCGCTTGCCAGCGATATGGGACCGCGGGCATCGGCAAGAGGAGGCTGTGCCTCAGCGAATCTCAGTGAGATACGTCACAAATCCAGCCTGACGCATGGCAGAACCGACCGATTCTGCGGCACCGGGTTCCGTGACCGCGATCATCGCGCCACCACCACCACCACCGGTGAGCTTTGCCCCGAGCGCTCCCGCTCGCCGGGCAACACCCACCAGCGTCTCAAGTTCTGGGCTCGAGACCTGCAAGGCACCGAGCAGTCCGTGATTCATGTTCATCAGGTCACCGAGCTCCGCGAGATCACCGCGGCGCAGCGCGCCGACACCGGCCAGCACCAGCTCATCGATCTGGGAGAAAATCGCCTCGTACCTGGCAGGATTCTTCTCCCACGCGGCACGCACGATACCGACGGTGTGCGAGGTGAGCGAACGCACGCCAGTGAGACCGATCACGATCTGGATCGGGCCAGGTGTGACGATGTCCGCGATTTCGGGCGCCGCCGCATCCGACGCCATATTCGGGTTGCGGAACAGGATTGAGCGTCCGAAGGTAGCGACCGTGTTATCGATGCCGGACGGTGTTCCATGCACGATGCGTTCGCATTCGAACGCAAGACTCGACACCTCGCTGTCGCTGATGGCCAGCCCAAATCGGTCGGCGATGGCGCGGATGATCGCCACAGCGAGAGCGGCTGAGGCACCCAGTCCGCTAGCCCGCGGCAAGTGGGGAAAGACGTCGACACGCATGCCCTTGCCTGCGAGGCCGAGGCGCTCAGCGATGAGCGCGGTCACTTGCTCAGCGAGCCCCGCACCAATCGGATCGTAGGCGGCGTCCGTATCCCAGCGGGCGATGACCAACTCCGTGCCATGCTCCTGGTGGGTCACCTCGGCCTGGATGGTGAGGCCGATCGGCGTAGCGATGGCGTGACGGCCGTAGACCACCGAATGCTCGCCGAGGAGAATGATCTTGCCGTAGCCGAAGCTTGCGCTGTGTTCTGCGGGGTCGGGTTCCGGCATCGCGACAGCAGAGTGTGCCGGGATGCTGGCGGTGTGGATCGCGTGAATCGACCCGGTATCGGCGATCCGGCCCTCCAACACGTCCAGGATGTGCCGTGCCTTCCACACCTTGATGTCGCCGCTCGCGACCAGCCGATTGACGACCTCATCGAAGTGTGCGCCAGTCGCACCGGCGGCGACCGCCACACTGCGGGCGTGAAGGCGCATGTGCCCGGGCTGGATGCCGTCCGTGGAGAGCGCCCTCAACGCACCGAAGTTCTGGGCCAGTCCCACCGCCGCCATCACCTCGGCCAGTTCAGCCGCAGTGCTCACGCCAAGAATTGTGTGAGCGATCCGCACGGCAGGGTTGGATTCCACCTGCCCACCGACGGTGCCCACTTTCAGCGGGAGCTCGATTTCTCCGACCAGGTTGCCGGCGTCATCCGCTGTCCAGCTCGTCAGTGGTGCGTAGTGCCCGCTGCTCGCGGCATAAGCGTGTGCTGCGGCTTCGACCGCGCGCCAGTCGTTGCCGGTCGCGATGGCGACGGCGTCGATGCCGTTCATGATGCCCTTGTTGTGGGTGGTTGCGCGATACGGGTCCATCGCGGCGAACTCGGCCGCGAGCACGATGCCGTCCCGAACCTGCTCTCCGGAGAAATCACCCCAGGCGAGTCGGGCCACCGGAATGACGCAGCGCGCCCGCACCATCGCGCGGTCGGTGAGATTCGAGAGGATGCGGAGGAATACCCGCCCGCCACTGATCTGCTCAACCAGCGGTGCGAGCGCCTCGCACATGGTGTTCACCAGGTTCGCGCCCATGGCATCCCGGCTGTCCACAATCAGATGCACGACGAGCAGCTCGCCGTTCGCCGCTGTCTGTCCGCGCAAGAACACCTCGACGTCCTTGGCTCCGCCGCCGCGAGCCAGCATGTTCGGATGCTGTGCGTTGGCGAGATCGAGGATCTCACTCTTGCGAGCCAGCAGCGCCTGCTGCGCGCCGACCGCATCCTCGACATTGACGACCTGGATCTGGCCGATCAGCATCGGCTCATCCGCGACGCTCGTGAATCCGCCGTCATGACGTATCAGGCGCGCGGCGGAGCTGACCGCGGCGATGATGGACGGCTCCTCGACGGCCATCGGAACAAGATAGTCACGCGAGTTAATCTGGAAGTTCAGCCCGAGTCCGAGCGGCATGGAAAAGACCCCGATAACGTTCTCGGTGAGTCGATCGGCGGTGCCGGGATCGAGCATGTATGTCCCGGTCGCAAGCGCACGATAGTCGGCGTCACTGAGCACCCCCCGCTCGTACAGCACCCGCAGACGCTCCTCCACGCCCAGCTGATAGAACCGAGGGATGCGGGAGGAGTTCACGATGTAGACCCGTCTCTCATTCTGAGTGTGGCGGTGGCCGTGCTCGGAGTGATCGTCACCCCATTCGCACCAAAGCCCAACGGTACGGCTTCTGCGCCCGCTTCGGCAAAAGCTTCGGTAAGCTGCGCGGTCGATTCTCCTCTCCTCCCGAACACTAGGCCGACGTCACCGCCGCCCGCACCGGATGTCTTGAAGACGCCGCCGAGGTCGGCCGCGAGTGAGTGCAGCCGCAGGTGGTGTTCGCTGACGATGCCCGCACCGGCATGCGCGTCAAGTTCGACGAGCGCAGAGAAGTAGTCGGATGCGAGACGGAGGAAGTCCTCAGCGGAGTGCACAGCATCCTGTGCCTGATCGGCGAGCGCGGCAAGCCGTTCGATGTCTGCGCGGTATTGGGCGGTGTCTCGTGCCGCGTAGTCTGCGACCTTGCCGACAAGGTCCGTCGTGCTGCTGCCGGTGCCGGTGACGACGGCCATGATCTCGAGTTCCTGCGGCCAGACTAGCGATGTCGGCGCTGTATCGCGCACATAGCCGATGAGGCCGCCGTAACTACTGGAGGCGACATCCCCTCCGCTGCCCGTACCGCGCTGCGCGGAGCGGTGGGCCTCCGTGGCGAGAATCCGGATCTCCTCCCGGCTCGGCGAGCGCCCGGCAGCAATCGAGAGGGCGGCCGTCAGCGCTGTGGCAACCGCCGCGCTAGATCCCAGCCCCAGCTTGTGCCCCGCGGCAAAGAATGCCGTGCTGTCGATGGTGATCGAAAGGGCGCCCGTGCAGCGCACCACGGTCCGCACCGCGTCGAAAACCCGAAGCTGTGTGTGTGTCCGCCCGTCGAGGCCTGCCGGGATGCTTCCGTCAGCCTCGAGTGTGAGGGCGTCCAGATCGAGGCCGGGCGTGCTCAGGTGCCAGCGGTCGTCATCCGATGGTGCGACGGTCACGGTGACGCGACGGTCGACGGCGGTCAGCAGTGCCGGTGCGCCATCCAACACCGCGTATTCGCCGAGCAGGAACAGTTTGCCCGGCGCGGAGGCTTCGATGATCGCCACGGCATCGATCGTCATGGCAGCAGTTGTGCGCCGTGACCGAGCGTGCTGATTCTGGTCTCCTGCACTCCGGCGACCTGGCCCAGAGCATCCGCCACCGTCCCGGCGTGCTCGGGCAGGCACAGGGCCTTCAACTGGGGGCCGGCGTCGATGGTGAAGTAGACCGGTATGCCGCTGGCACGCAGCTCGTACACGGCATGGATCGCAGCCATCGTGGCCGCGTTCCAATACAGCAGCGCGGGGCGCGTGGACATCATGAGCCCGTGCAGCTTGAGGCAGCTGTACTCGGCGAGCTCCCCGAGCTGCTCGAAGTCGCGGTTCGCGATGGCGAGCCGCATGGCCGCGAGGTCATCCTTGCCAGTGTCGACCCAGGCTGGGTAGAACGGCGAGGTCAGTGCGCTTCCGCCCATCCCCGCCGTCGAATTCACGCTCTTCTGCCCGAGTTCGGTGATGGCAACAACGACGGTCAGCGGCCAGGTTTCAGGGGGGAGTACAGGCTCGGCGAAGGAGTCCAGGCCGTCGTCACGGGTTCCGGCATACAACTCGACGATGCCACCGAACAGCGAACGGGCGGCAGACCCGGAGCCGCGGCGGGCGAGGATCGACAGTTCACGGTCATCCAGCGACAGTCCGGCGGCAGCACTGGCCGCGACCGCGAGCGCTGCGAATCCGGATGCCGAGGAGGCGAGTCCCGCCGCCGTCGGAAAGTTGTTTGTCGACTCGACCACGGCCCGGCTGCCGACACCGGAGCTGTCGCGAACGATGTCAAGCAGGTGGCTGGCCCTAGTGGCATCCGCGCGGGTTCCCACCAGCCAGAACTCGTCCTGTTCCAGCCCGGAACGGAAAGTGACCCTGGTGTCGGTCGACAGTGCGTCGAGGGTAAGCGAGATCGAGCCGACGGCGGGAATGTTCAGTGCGGCATCGCGCTTTCCCCAGTACTTGATGAGGGCGATGTTGCTGTGCGCGCGAGCGGTTGCTGTGCGGTCATTACCGAGAGGTTGGTCCACTGGGTGCTCCGATCGCGTTCATGACATTTTAGCAAGGCTTACGCCGCGGCCAACGCACGCAGCGTAAGCCTTGCTAAAATTGACCGTGCAGCTGGGAGCCAGTTGTGGCGAATAACCAAACGAGAGTAGAAACGGTAACTACTGGTGTCTGGAATAAGTGGCCTGTCGCTGTATCTTCCGCAATATCGTGTGCGGCTCGAAGACTGGTCTGAGTGGAATGACGAACCCTGGGGCAGGGTTCAGGGTGTGGTTGGACGATCCTTCCGGATGCGTGGCCCGGGCCAGAGCGTTTACACGCTTGCGGCCAACGCGGTCTGGCGTCTCATCCGCGACTATGACATCGACCCTGCGCGAGTCGGGATGCTCGCGCTCGGCACCGAATCGAGCAGCGATAACTCCGCGGGTGCCATCATCATCAAGGGCATGATCAACGATGCGCTTCTCGCGCACGGCCGCCCCGAGCTGGCTAGGGACTGCGAGGTGCCGGAGTTTAAGCACGCCTGCCTGGGTGGCGTTTACGGCCTCAAGGCGGCACTCCGCTACCTGTCCGCGGATGGTGCAGGCCGCCTAGCGATCGTGGTCTGCGCCGATATCGCTGAGTACGCGATCGGGTCGAGCGGTGAGCCGACCCAGGGTGCTGGCGCGGTGGCAATGCTGGTGGACGGCGACGCGAAGCTTCTCGAGGTCGATCTGGCGGGTTCCGGCAGCGACTCGGAATACCGGATGGTGGACTTCCGCAAACCCTTCGCGCGCTTTCACCAGCCGCCACGCGACGATGGACAGATGCAGGACCTGCCGGTGTTCAACGGTCGCTATTCGACGAGTTGCTACATCGATGCGACTCACCACGCCATGGAGGCGATGCTCACCAAACGCGTCGCTCGACGCGGTGACGGCTACCGGCCGGTCGACTACTTCGACGAAGTTGATGCTGTATTCATGCACCGGCCATACCACCGGATGCCCGCAACCGGCTGGGTGATGGCCTACCTGTTCGAGCTTGCGGCAGACGATGCCGGGCGTGAGCAGTTGCGCACCTATTGTGCTGACGCTGGAATTGATGCGGGTGCGTTGCTCGCTGAACTTACTGCACCTTCACCGTTCCGAGGCCACGGGGTGACCGTGGGAGAAGACACCGAAGACGTCTTCCCTCTCGCCAAAGTCCTGCGCCAGTACCTGCGCAAGACCCCGCTGTGGGCGTCGTTGGTGGGAGAGAAGCTCGGGCTCGGTTCAGAGGCCATGCGCGATCTCGGCAACCTGTACACGGCAGCGCTGCCGGCGTGGATTGCTTCTGGCCTCCGCCAGGCGGTGGACGACAAGCTCGAGATCGCGGGACAGGAGTGGCTGGCTCTCGGTTATGGCAGTGGTGACGCCGCAGAAGCGCTCCCCATGCGGGTTGGTGCCGGATGGCGCGACGCCGCAGCACGCATCAACTTCGCGGAGGCCCTCGGAACGCCGACCGACCTCAGTGAAGCCGAGTACCTCGCACTGCACGAGGGGCGAACCGCACAAGTGCAGGCTGCGCCAGTGCACGATGAGTTCGTTGTCGACCATGTCGGAACCCTCGACGGCCCAGACTTCCACGATCTCGGGATCGAATACTACCGCTTCGTGGGGCCCGCAGCCCGCGGCTGAATCGTGCAAGCAGGTTGCCTTCTGTGACGGCCGTGCTTAGGTTAGAGGGAAAGCAAGGAGACCTCGTGGCCAACGACGGCGGTGCACAGAATGTCGCAGAGAAACTCATCGCATCACATCTGGTGTCCGGGGAGATGAAGCCGGGCGCGGAGATCGCGCTGCAGATCGACCAGACCCTCACGCAGGATGCGACAGGCACGCTGGTCATGCTCGAGCTGGAGGCTCTCGGCCTCGACCGCGCCAAGACCGAGGTCTCGGTGCAGTACGTGGACCACAACCTGCTGCAGGCCGACAACAAGAACGCCGAGGACCACGACTTCCTACGCTCGGCGTGCCAGCGCTTCGGCATCTGGTACTCGAAGGCAGGCAACGGGGTGTCCCACCCCACGCACATGCAGCGTTTCGGCATTCCAGGCAAGACCATGGTCGGCTCCGACAGCCACACCCCGGCGGCCGGTTCGCTTGGCATGCTGGCCATGGGGGTTGGTGGCCTCGAGGTGGCCACGGCGATCGCTGGTCAGCCTGTCCGAATCCGGATGCCAGAGATTTGGGGCGTGCGCCTCACGGGCGAACTGCCTCCGTGGGTGAGCGCCAAGGACGTGATACTCGAGATGCTGCGCCGTCACGATGTGAAGGGCGGCGTGGGCCGCATCATCGAGTATTACGGGCCGGGCCTCGCAACACTCACCGCGATGGACCGGCACGTTATCGCTAACATGGGTGCGGAACTCGGCGCGACAACCACCGTGTTCCCCGCCGATGAGCAGGTGCGCACTTTCTTGCAGGCCGAGCAGCGCGAGAACGACTTCGTCGAGCTGCTGGCGGATGCCGGCGCCAGCTACGACGTCTACGAGGAGATCGACCTCTCCACGGTCATCCCGCTCATTGCCCTGCCGAGCTCGCCGGGCAAAGTTGTGCCGGTGAGCGAGGTGGCCGGACGCCCCGTGGAACAGGTGGTGATCGGCTCATCCGCGAACCCCGGCCTCCGTGACTTTGCGATCGTCGGGGCCATCGTCAAGGGCCGCCAGACGCATCCGGGTCTCTCGCTCGATGTGAATCCGAGCTCGCGCCAGATTCTGCAGGACCTCACGCTGATGGGGGTAACGCTCGACCTCATCGCCGCGGGGGCGCGCCTGCACCAGTCTGGCTGCATGGGCTGCATTGGCATGGGCCAGGCGCCGGCAGTGGGACGCATCAGCCTGCGAACCATGCCGCGCAACTTTCCCGGACGCAGCGGAACGAAGGAGGATGCCGTGTACCTCTGCTCGCCCGAGACCGGGGCCGCTGCGGCACTAACGGGCGTGATCACCGACCCGCGTGATCTGCCCGGTCTGCTCGACATCGACTATCCCAAGATTGTGCTGCCGAAAGTCTCGAGCGTGAATCTCGCCATGCTCGAAGCGCCTTTGTCCGCCGTTGAGTCGGCCGCCGTTGAGTTGGTGAAGGGCTCGAACATCTCGTCTCTGCCCGACTTCGGGCCGCTCGCGAACCATGTCGAGGCCCCGGTGCTGCTCAGGGTCGGGGACAACATCTCCACGGACGATATCCTGCCTGCTGGTGCGGTGGTGCTTCCCTACCGCAGCAACATCCCGAAGCTGGCCGAGTTCACCTACTATATGCTCGACGAGACATACGCCTCGCGGGCAGTTGAGTCCCGGGACTCTGGCGGTCACATCATCGTGGGCGGCGCAAACTATGGGCAGGGTTCATCGCGTGAGCATGCCGCCATCACACCTCGCTTCCTCGGGCTTCGCGCTGTGATCGCTGTCTCGTTCGCGCGCATCCACTGGCAGAACCTAGCCAACTTTGGGGTCCTAGCCCTCGAATTCGCGGATGCCGGAGACCACGAACGCGTGCAGCAGGGCGACGTGCTCGTGCTCGACGATCTGCGGGAAAAGATCGCACGGTCGGGCGAGCTCACGGTGCACAACAAGACGCGCGACGAGGACTACCGGCTCACCCACCGGCTCTCACCCCGACAGGTTGAGATGGTGCTCGACGGCGGGCTGATTCCGTGGTTGCGGCGGTCGTGAACGAAAGCGATCACCGGGTCAACTCACGCCACGCACACAACTGCTAAATTCTTGTTGAGTGTCGGAATTGGTGCTGTAACTTCCGGTGGTTTCGGCGTTGAGCTGATGGCCTAAGCCACAAACTAGACCTAGACCTATGTGAACGCGACCCGCGGCAACTTCGCGGTCGCCCTCACCCGAATCGAGTAACCGATGTCACCAGAGACAGTTCCTATTGCCAACGGTGTAACGGGCCCCGGCGACGACCGGCTGGTGGCTGCCCGCAGAGCACTGGAACAGACGCGAGAGGAATTTTGGGCGGTGTGCGAGCCGGTCAATCCACCGAAGATAGCACGCGACTACGTGAACTATTTCTGTGCCCGCAATCCCGCCAACGTGGACACGGTCAAGAAAAACCAGCCGAGGAGGCTCAAGTTCTATGATGCCCTCAACACGTATCTGCGCGCTTATTCAACTATTGCGAACGAACTCGAACTAGCCGGCTACACCTCGCGGGAGGTGACAAGCATCGAGAAAGAAGTCCGGTTCTTCGAGGACGTTGTCCGCGACGTGAAGCTGGCTGCCGGCGAGCGACTCAACTACGCCAAACCGAATGAGATGATCTAGCCACTACTGTAGCGCTGACCACCTGAATCTGCCCCCTTTCGCGAGCACTATTGATGAGTCTCGTCACCGCTAAACTCAGCCCCGAAGCGCTCACCTATTACCGCTCGGCCTATCCGACCATCGCCAGCCGCAGGGCCGTTCTCCAGTGGCCCCGCGAGGTATCACTCGACGGCAAACCGGCCGACAACACCGCCGTTGTCAATGCCTACCGCCAATGGCTGACACAAGCCGAAATGCCGAAGCATCTGTTCTACAGGAACGACGGGGTGGCAATCAAAGATGCGGAGGTCGAGTGGTGCCGGGAAAATCTCTCGAACCTCGACGTCATCGACCTGGGTGACGGCATCCACTTCCTCCAAGAAACCGACCCCCACACGATCGGCACCGAGCTATCGAAGTGGTACACGCGGCTCTGAGCCACCCTCACACGCATTTCCCGATGTCCCATATTTGGGAGGATGACCACGAACAGCCAGCAAACGGAGCTCAACGAAGAATTGCGACGGCCTGAATGGTTTCAACAATCCGGGCTCATCCTCGGCGGCGGAACACCGGGGTCAGAGGTCACGCGGGATGGACGCGTGCGACCTGACAACTGTGCTGCGGCGCTGCACGAACGCTTCGATTGCCATGACGACCGTTTCGTTAGGGACTTGCCCCAAGACGGCGCTCCAAGGGCACATCAGATCGGTGGCAGGGAGGTTGAGCAGGGCACGGTCACATTGCGGCGATGCGTTCGCTTTCTCGTTGAAGGTCGTCGGCGAGGCCGCTGATCCCCTTTCTCATCTGCTTGTCGGTCGATCCCTTGGCTACTCGACCAAGTCGGTTGGGCTCATAGCTGTAGTCGATGGAGAGGGCGGTGCCGTCGCCGTGCGCGGCGATGTTGAAGTCGACGATGGCGCCAGAGATCGGCAATTTGAACGTCTCGAACAGGTTCACGGTCATTTTCTGGTTCGGGATGTAGGCGTCGATGCGTTCGTTGACTCCCCCGAACGGCGAAAAGTTGCAGTGCCTAGTCGCCCCTTCACCGACCGGCCCTTCCGACGTCAGCTCGGATTTTTTCACTCCAGGGCTCCATTGGGCGATGTCTCCGAACTTGTCGAGGACCTCCCACACCTTTTCAAGTGGGGCTCCGATTTGGCGGGTGATAGTGAATGCAGGCATGGCGTACTCCTTGGGTTGTTGGTCGTCGTCGTTTCAGTCGAGCGGTTCGGTGATGAGGATCTCGACGTTCGAGAAGCCCGCGTCGCGGTCAGGGATCAGCGTCTGGTAAGCGTCGCTGGCAAACACGCTCTGGATGGATTCGGCGTTTTCGAAGTCCATGACGAGCGCAATACCGGTGCCGGCGGTGCCGGTGATCGTGTCGGTGACGCGGACCCGCTTGACGGGTGTGCCGCCGGCGCCTGCCGGGAGGGGTTGGACGCCGTGGAGGTAACGGCCCATGGCTTCGCCCTGGCCCTCGGCGGGCGTGACGGTGACGAGAAGTGTGGTCATGGTGATGCGCCTTCGTGGGGCTGTTCTGGCGGGTCGAGTCGTGAGTTAGCTCTCTGGCATATCCGCACTCGACATTGTATATCTCCGAATGATACTCTACACTCCATGGTGCAGAAATCAAGTCCCACAGCGAAACGACTAGGACGACGACCAGGCTTCGACCGCGACGCTGTTGTCGCTGCCGCCATCCAACCGTTCTGGGCCAAAGGCTTCGAGGCCACGACACTCAGCGATCTCGAAGCAGCAACCGGAGTCGATCGCTCATCGATCTACAACAGCTTCGGAGGCAAAGAGGGCCTGTATCACAGCGCCGCCTCCGCCTACGTCGACAGCGCAGAAGAAGTCTTGTTCGAACCCCTGCACCGGGGCTCCGCAGGCATCGCCGACATCATCGAGTTTCTCGACCGTCTCGCTGCGAATCTCCGCACTGGAACCAACCCTCAGGGCTGCTTCATCGTGAACGACATGGCCGCTGACGTCGACCACCAATCCACCGACCGATACCTCGAGCGCCTCGAAGACGGATTGCGCGCCGCCCTCGAACGGGCCTCGACATCCGGAGAGACCCAAGCGAACATGGTCATCCAGCGTTGCCAACTTCTCACCTCCGCGATCCTCGGAGTCAACATCACCCACCGCAACGACAAGACAGGAACCCGAGCAACGAACCTGATCAACGCGCTTCGCTCAGAAGTGAGATCCTGGGCCGTTCTCCAATAGGTTTGGACCAGCGCCCGGCGGGTCGGTGCGGTGCTAGCGCGAGATGCCGCCAAAAAGGACTTCGACGGTTGCGTGCATGGTGCCGATGCTGGGATCACCAGAGTCGGAGTTGCCAGAGAGACAGTCAAGACAGACAGCAACCAAACGGCGATCGTGACCGGAGCGAGTTCAGAACGGTACGCCGCAGTTTGTTTCGTTGTGCGGGGAGCCTTGCAAGGTCCTTGCTGGCCATCACGGCAAAGCACTCGGCCAAGGCGGTCCGCTCCGATCAGGCTGATCACGGGTAGGGCTTCTACCGATTGTTCAACCGGGTACCCGACCGCCGCAAGATCGAACGCCACATCCTCCCCACGCCCGGCGCAGTCCCGATCCGCAGGCTGAAGGTCACCCACATCGATCACGCCCAACAACTCGCAACGTTCCTGCGCGCCGCCGGTCTTGATCATGGATCCCGGTTCCACCACACGCTGCGCGAAGGTGACGAGCGCGAGTGATTCCTTCGGGGTTGGCTCCGATCGGATGCGTCCAATGCGGTTCTTGCCTAGGCTTTCTGCGGCCACCATGACTGGCACTTTGTCGCTTGCGCGGCCCCTGTTTCCGCGGGAGATTCCGCCGACAAAGGTTTCATCGACCTCGACCGTGCCGGATAGGAGCTGGCGTTCAGGCACGAACATCGCACGGCGGAGCTTGTGTATCCAAACCCAGGCCGTCTCATACGACTTCAAGCCCAAGACCCGCTGCAGCCCGAGAGCGGAAACCCCATTCTTCTGCGAGGTTACGAACCAGATCGCGGCGAACCAGGTGCGCATGGAGGTGGGGGTGCGGTCGAAGATCGTGCCAGCCGTCACCGACGTGCGTCGGGAGCAGCCGGTGCACATCCACCGGCTCTCGCTCGTGCGCCACGCGCCCATGCCGCCACATTTCGAGCTGGCGAATCCGTTTCCGGGCCCGCCTCAGCTCTGCGCTCTCGGAGGTCGTAACACTGGGTGACTCGCCTCGATTGACCTGGTCTTGGCATACTTCTCAGCCTTCCAGCAAGGCCCAAGACTCCACAGCCACCGAGGTAACCGATCTGTGAGGCAGGTCAAAGAATCAACCAAACCTTTAGCAATCCGAGCAGACCAATTGACAGCTCCGTTGAGCAGCCCTGGGCAGGGTGCCCGCTGGGGCAACAGGGCCTCTATTCGGGCAACTTCTTGCCGCCCAGTTCGGGCAGGGCGAAAGCCACACCCGCGGCGAGCACAAAGACAATTCCGAAGATGACAAAGAGTAATATCGGGCCGCCAGCGCAAGTAGCGGAGGGACCAGCAGTGGCGCCGCGATCGACGCGATGCGGCCAAAGCCCGCTGCGGCGCCGGTTCCGGATCCGCGCAAACGGGTCGGGTAGAGTTCGGGCGTGATCGCATAGAGGGCACCCCAAGCTCCGAGGTTGAAGAACGACAGGAGCATGCCGAAGCCAATGATCTGGGCTTCGCTCCCGTTGACGGCGCCGAAACCGAAGGCGACTGCCGAAACCGCTGAGCCGATCAGGAACGTCGACAAGGTGATGCGACGTCCCCATTTCTCGACCAGATACGCCGACGCGGCGTATCCAGGCAGCTGAGCGAGCGTAATGATGAGGGTGAATTCGAAGGACTTAACGAGCGGGAACCCGGAACCAACCAGCAGGGTCGGAAGCCAGATAAAGGCGCCGTAGTATGAGAAATTGACCAGAAACCAGACGAGCCAGATCAGGATGCTCCGGCGCCGCCATTCTCCGGAGAACAGATCCGCCAGTCGCGAGCGCTGTACCGGCACTGCGGTTTGTTGGCTGCCCTGGGCTGTGTCAACCGCGCCAGATACGATGCCGGCTGAAGCCTCGAATTGCACGACGATACTTTCAGCCTCCGCTTGTCGTCCCTTCGACTGGAGGAATCTGACGGATTCCGGCAGCCGTAGTCGAACGTACACGGCCCACACCGCTGGCAGCATGCCGATCAGGAGCGCGAGGCGCCAACCGTCGGGGCTGGCGGGAATGACTAGGTATCCCACAACGGCGGCACCAAGCCACCCGATGGCCCAAAATCCTTCGAGTAGCACGACAACTCGTCCGCGGATGCGCCGCGGTGCGAACTCGCTCACCAGGGTTGACACGACCGGAAGTTCTGCGCCGAGGCCCAGCCCGACGATGAACCGCAGCAGGAGCAGAATGCCGACAGACCAGGCCAGTGCTGATGCACCGGTGGCGACCCCGTAGAGCAGCAGGGTGAGCACGAAGACCTGTTTGCGGCCCAACTTGTCCGCAAGGATGCCGCCGAGGGCCGCTCCTACGGCCATCCCGGCGAAGCCCGCCGCCGCCACCCAGGACAGGCTGGCGGCATCCGCCTTCCACGTCACGGAAAGCTGCGCGATGACAAACGAAATCAGTCCGACATCAAAGGCATCAAGAGCCCAGCCAACCCCGGAACCGGCCAACAGGGAGCCGTGGCGACGCGTGAACGGCAAACGGTCCAGACGCTCCGTGAGCGATTCGCGCGGCAAACTGTTGAGGAGGTTAGACATGGTCTCTTCCCAAGAGTTGTTTCCGGTTAGAACATTCCGAGTTGGAGCCGGGCGGCATCCGACATCCGGTCCTGGCCCCACGGCGGGTCCCAGACCAACTCAACATCGACGTCGCTCACTCCGGCGGCCAACTGGACCTCGGTTCGCGCATCATTCTTGAGCACATCCCCCATACCGCAACCCGGTGCCGTCATCGACATTTTAATCTCAATTCGGTACGTGCCATCATCTAGCTGCTGCGCTTCACACCCGTAGATCAGCCCCAAATCCACAACATTGATGGGGATTTCGGGATCGAAAACGTTCTTAAGTTGTCCCATGACCTGCTCCATGTCAAATGAGGCCCCGTCCACAAGAACGGTTTCGGCGATCGGCTCCGTCAGGCCGAGGGCTGCAGAATCCTCGGCGCTGATTCGCACAAGGTACCCCATCGAGGTTTGGACTGTCGCGCTTCCACCCAGAGTCTGCGTGACGATGACCGGCTCCCCCTCTTGGAGGAGCATCGGCTGCCCACCAGGAATCACCGTGGCCTGGCAACTCTGTGTGAGTTCAACTGTGCTATATCCGCCTGAGTACATGCTGCTTACTCCGTTCCGTCCTGGAGGGAAACTGTTATAGTCGCGTTCTCTTCAATGGCCCCCTCGTGAGCGGCGCCTTCTTTGAGGGCGCTGTGCAAGGCCTGCCAGCACAATGTGGCACATTTGACCCGTGCCGGGTACTGCCATACGCCCGAGAGCACCGCGAACTTGCCCACATCGGCCGGGGGACCATCGCTCAGAGGTTCGGTGGTGAGCATAGTGTGCACTCGAGTGAACAGGGCGAGGGCCTCATCATTCCGGAGGCCCATCACCGACGACGTCATGAGTGAGGCCGATGCCTTCGAAATGGCGCATCCGTCGCCTTCGAAAGCGATATCGGCGATGTGGTCACTGTCGCGCTGCACATAGAGGCTCAGATGGTCACCACACAGCGGGTTGACTGCCTCAACGGTCTGGTGCGCGCCCTCCAGCTGGCGAAAATTCCGCGGGCTGCGGGCGTGCTCGATGATCATCTCCTGGTAGAGCCCCGCCATGTTCGTGCTCGTTGCCGCGTCGATACTCATTGCTGGGCTCGATGGGCGTCCGTTCCGAACCGAGTGGACACGAGCTTCTCCAGCGACGCGCGGAGGGGCTCCAGCTCGATTCGATCCACCATCTCCTGCACGAAGGCGTAGACGAGGAGGCCGCGGGCTTCCTCCAGCGGTATCCCGCGCGTGCGCAGGTAAAGCAACGCCTCATCGTCCATCTGCCCGACCGCAGCACCGTGCGTGCACTTCACATCATC
Source organism: Rhodoglobus aureus (assembly GCF_039527955.1). Lineage (NCBI taxonomy): Bacteria > Bacillati > Actinomycetota > Actinomycetes > Micrococcales > Microbacteriaceae > Rhodoglobus > Rhodoglobus aureus. The sequence continues at coordinate 122,304 of NZ_BAAAKW010000034.1, forward strand.
GGTGTAAATTTCCAGTCTCGGTCGAGTGTCGACCTGGGCACGATCGGAGAGAATGAGGTTCTTATTCTTCTGATTCGCATCGGTTCCATCGGCACCATGACGAACCATGATCTGTCCGTTGAACACTCCGTGCCCACGACCGTCGAGCACACCCTTATACAGCTGGTGGCTGGTGCAATTGGTCGCGACGTGATCAATGAAGATCGTGTTGTCGTGTAATTGCTCACCCTGCGGCAAGTAGATGCCGTCCAGGCTTACCTCGGCCTCGACGCCGTCTAGGAGTACCCGCACTTCGTGGCGGGCGATGCTGGAGCCGAGCATGACCGAGCGCGAAGAGAACCGGCTGTTGCGTGCTTGCCGCACGTCCAGCAGCGCCAAATGGAATGCTGTGACTGGCTCGTTTTGTATCTTGTAATGATCGATCTGAGCGCTGTCGGCCAGCACGACCTCCGTGACAGCATTGGTGAAGTAGACATCGTTGTTGATTCCGGCGTAGGTCTCAACGATTGTTGCGCGGCTATCGGAATCGGCAATAATCACCGAACGCGGGCTGGACATTAGGGGGATGCCCTCGGTGTCGGAGAAAAACACGAGCTGAATCGGTTCCTCGACGGTCGTGCCGGAGGCGATATGAATGAATGCTCCGTCCTCGGCGAAGACGTCGTTGAAGGCGGCGAAAGCGGCATGTTCGCCCGGCGTGTGCGAAAAGAACGGTTCGAGGCGGTCCGGACTCGCAGCCAGGATCGAGGCCAGGGTCGTGACGACCGCGCCGGACGGTAACCCGGTCAATCGCGAAAATTCAGACGAGAAATGTCCATTGACGAAGACCAGGCGGGGGCCGCCGAGATCGATCGAGGCTGTGTTGATGAGGTCTGCTGTGACCCGCGGGCCCGACCCGGCGATGGCAGCCTCGAAGGGTACGGCCAGGATCGGGTCCAGTCCGGTATATTTCCAGTCCTCGTTTTTGCGGGACGGAAAGCCATGCTTCCCAACCCATTCGAGGGCGTTCACCCGCGCCTCGGCGCGCCAGCCGAGATCGCGACCATCACGCTTCGGATTCAGGTCCGCGAGCACACCCCCAGTAGCCAGCACCGGAACCTTCACCGCAGTCATACGGTCGCCCCGACCTGCGCCGAACGCTCCGAGCTGGGAGTCAGGCCCGCATACCCGTTTTTTTCGAGCTCGAGTGCAAGGTCCTTATCACCGGAATGCACGATTTGGCCTTCGGCCATGACGTGCACGAAGTCGGGAACGATGTAGTCCAACAGGCGCTGGTGGTGCGTGATGATCAGCATTGTCCGACCCTCATTGCGGAGGGCATTCACACCGTTCGCTACGACCCGGAGCGCATCGATGTCCAGGCCGGAGTCGGTCTCATCAAGGATCGCGAGTTTGGGCTCCAGAATCGCCATCTGCAAAATCTCATTGCGCTTCTTCTCACCACCAGAGAATCCTTCATTCACCGCGCGGCTCATGAACGTCTGGTCCATCTCGACCAATTTCATGCGCTCCTGGGCCAGGGCCAGAAAGTCCACCGCGTCGAGCTCTTCCTCGCCGCGCTCGCGGCGCAGGGAGTTTAAGGCTGTTCGCATGAAGTACATGTTGCCGACACCGGGAATTTCTACCGGATGTTGGAAGGCCAGAAATACGCCAGCCGCAGCTCGTTCCTCGGGCGACAGGGCCAGCAGATCTTGACCTTCATACGTGACACTGCCGGAAACGTCATAACCGTCGCGACCGATCAGCACGCTAGCCAGCGTGCTCTTACCTGACCCGTTCGGGCCCATGATGGCGTGCACCTCACCCAGGTTAAGGTCAAGATTCACCCCACGTAAAATTTCCTTGCTGTCAATACTGGCGTGCAATTCCTTGATATGTAGCATTAGCCGACACTCCCTTCTAGACTCACGGTCAATAATTTTTGGGCTTCAACAGCGAATTCCATCGGCAGCATTTTGAATACCTCACGGCAGAACCCGTTCACGATCATCGACACGGCCTCTTCCTCTGGGATGCCGCGCTGACGGCAATACAAGAGTTGCTCCTCACCGATCTTCGATGTTGAGGCTTCGTGCTCGACCTGCCCTGTCTGGTTCTTCACGTCGATGTAGGGCAGGGTGTGGGCGCCGCTGTCTTTACCAATCAACAGGGAGTCGCACTGAGTGAAGTTGCGGGCACCAGCAGCAGAATGCCGAATATCGACCAGCCCCCGGTAGGTGTTCTGGCCGTGACCGGCCGAGATCGCCTTGGAAATAATGGTGCTCTTGGTGTTCTTGCCGATGTGCACCATCTTGCTGCCGGTATCCGCTTGCTGGCGTCTCGCGGTCAACGCCACCGAGTAGAACTCCCCGACCGAGTTATCGCCCTTTAGAACGACGCCCGGATACTTCCAGGTGATCGCCGAGCCGGTCTCGACTTGAGTCCAGGAAATCTTCGCGTTCTTGCCGGAAGCCATACCGCGCTTGGTGACGAAATTGTACACACCACCATTGCCATCCGCGTCACCCGGGTACCAGTTCTGAACAGTCGAATACTTGATTTGCGCATCATCGAGAGCGACGAGTTCGACCACAGCGGCGTGCAGCTGGTTCTCGTCCCGAACCGGAGCCGTACAACCCTCAAGGTAGCTGACATACGAGGCATCCTCTGCAATGATCAGCGTGCGCTCGAACTGCCCGGTGTTGGCGGCGTTGATCCGGAAGTAGGTGGACAGCTCCATCGGGCAGTGCACACCCTTCGGGATGTAGCAGAACGACCCATCGGTGAATACCGCAGAGTTCAGCGTGGCGAAGAAGTTGTCGTTATACGGAACCACCGAGCCGAGGTACTTTCGTACCAGCTCCGGGTGCTCCTGAACAGCCTCAGAGAAGGAACAGAAGATGACGCCGGCGTCAGCCAGCTTGTCTTTGAACGTTGTCGCAACCGACACCGAATCGACGATTGCGTCCACGGCGACGCCGCTGAGACGTTCTTGTTCACCGAGAGAGATTCCGAGCTTGTTGAACATCTCCCGGATTTCAGGATCGACCTCATCCATACTCGATATTTGCTTCTTCGGCCGGGGGTCGGCGTAGTAAATAATGTCCTGATAGTCAACGGGACCATACGAAACGTGCTGCCAGGTGGGAGCCGTCAGCGTGATCCAGTGTCGATACGCCTTCAACCGCCATTCGAGGAGCCAATCCGGCTCGTTCTTCTTGGCCGAGATCAGCCTGATGATGTCTTCGTTCAGTCCCTTGGGTGCAACTTCGGTTTCGAGATCCGTGGTGAACCCGTACTGGTACTCCTGGTTGGCGAGCTCACGAACCTCATCGGAAATACCGACCGCGGCTGTAGGTGCACTCATTTTCGTCTCCTTCTCACGTGCTTTTAGTTGATGTCAGGCGGTCTGCCGACAGTGTGTCGGTCAGTGTTCCTGAGGAGGTAGAGCTGCTACCAATGGGTGGTCTCCGGGTATTGGACCGATCTTGGCCGCCCCGCCGGGTGAGCCCACCTCAGCGAAGAAGTCGACGTTGACCGTGTAATAGTCCGCCCACACCTCCGGCACGTCATCTTCGTAATAGATGGCTTCGACCGGGCACACCGGTTCACAGGCACCGCAGTCGATGCACTCATCGGGTTGGATGTAGAGCATTCGATCGCCCTCATAGATGCAGTCGACTGGGCATTCATCGATACAGGCTCTGTCCTTGAGATCTACGCACGGCAACGCGATTACGTACGTCATGATGCACCTCCTTCTCGTTGGGCCGAAAGCTGGCCGCGCCCAGTGGTCACGGAGGCGGAAGCCGTTACGCCAAAAAGCGCGGCCACCTGGTCGAGAGCACTCAGCAGCGCTTCGACCTCAGCACCCGTGTTGTATACCGCGAAGCTAGCTCGCGTCGTCGCCGGCACGTTCATCCGCTGATGCAGTGGCCAAGCGCAATGGTGACCTACCCGGACGGCGACCCCGGCATCGTCGAGAATCTGACCGACGTCATGCGCGTGGACACCGTCGACCACGAAGGAGACAGCGCCGGAACGATCCTGACCGTCAGCCGGTCCGATGACCCGAACCCAGGGACGTCTTGCGAGCCCGGCGAGCAGTGCTTCGGTGAGGGCGTGCTCATGGGCCGTCACCCGAGGCATGCCCACACCGGTCAGGTAGTCGCAGGCCGCAGCCAGGCCAACTGCCTGGGCCGCCATCGGGACACCGGCCTCGAATCGCTGCGGTGGAGCAGCGTAGGTCGAGCCCTCCATCCGGACGGTCTCGATCATCGAGCCCCCAGTAAGGAACGGAGGCATGGCCGCTAGGAGTTCGTAACGGCCCCACAGGACGCCGACCCCCATCGGGCCGAGCATCTTGTGACCGCTGAAAGCTAAGAAATCAACGCCGAGATCAACCACGTCAACAGCGAGGTGCGGCACCGACTGACAGGCGTCCAAGACCGTCAGTGCGCCGACCTCCCGGGCCCGATCGACAATGGCAGCAACCGGATTGGTTGTGCCCACAACGTTGGACACATGAGTGAACGCGACGACCTTGGTGCGGTCGGTGATCACCGTGTTCAGGTCGGCGAGGTCAAGGCGGCCATCGTCGGTGACCCCGATCCAGCGCAGGATGGCACCCGTGCGCCGAACGAGCTCCTGCCACGGAATGAGGTTGGCGTGATGCTCCATCTCGGTGATGACGATCTCATCGCCTTCACCAAGAGCGAATCGTGCAGCGATAGCAGGGTTGACGCCATCCATTGCCCCCGTAGCCGCGGCATTGCTGAACGCATAGGCCACGAGGTTTATCGCTTCGGTAGCGTTCTTGGTGAACACGACTTCCCGTGACTGCGCGCCGATGAATTGAGCCACCGTTTTGCGAGCGGACTCGAATGCGTCGGTTGCTTCTTCGGCAAGCTGGTGAGCGCCGCGGTGAACGACGGAGTTGCGCTGTTCGTAGAAGGCGCGCTCGGCATCGAGCACCTGGCGCGGTTTGTGTGACGTCGCGCCGGAGTCGAGGTACACCAACGGCTTCCCGTTACGCAGGGAGCGGGACAGGATCGTGAAGTCACCCCGGATGGCGGCTGACTCTAGTCTGGTGAATGCCCTACCTGGGGCGTTATCGGACACGGTGGGGCTGGTCAGACCGGGGTGTAGCCCCTCACCGGTGCTCACTGTATTGAGTCGTTATCAGGGCTGATCGTGCCTGACGGCGTCGTAACCGGGACGGCACTCAGGGGGATGAACGTGGTGCAGGCGTGTTCCCCGTGGGCAAGAGTCGTCTGGCGTTGGACGCGAACCCCGAGCAGCTGTGAGAACGCATCAGCCTCAGCGTCACAGAACGCCGGGAACTGGGTTGCGACGTGCTGAATCGGGCAATGCCCTTGGCACAGCTGGACACCGGCCGTGGACATGTCCGGTCCGACGGGTCGCGTAGACGCGGCGAAACCGTCGGCGCTCAGTGCTGTCGCCAGCGCCTCTGCGCGGGCGGCGACATCCGCGCCTACCGTGGCAAGCTGTGCGGCATACCGCGCCTCGAACTGTGCACTATGTTCACGGGCGAACTCGTCGACGGCATCCGCACCGGCATGTTTAGCGAGAAATTGCAACGCGGAGGCTGCCAGATTGGCGTAGTCACTTTCCATCCCAGCATGACCAGCCTCGGAAAGAATGTATGCCCGGGCGGGCCGCCCGCGACTGCGACCGCCAGCGATGGCGAGTGTGCGTTCCTCGATGGTGCCGTTGTCGGCGAGCAGGTCAAGGTGACGGCGAACCGCGGCGGGCGTCACCCCCAAGCGCGAAGCGAGGTCGGCCGCGGTGAGGGGGCCGTCTTCGGCAATCGTCTGCCGGATCCTGTCCCGGGTGCGCGCCTCATGACCGTGCGGTGCGGAGTGGGAAGGGTCGGCACCCGCGAATGTGCGGCCGTTGGTTATTAACACAACATTAGTGTGTGCTAATTCAGCCCAGATGTCCAGTTAGGTGTTGCGTGACATTGGCTTCGGACGCCCAGTACCCGTGTTAACCCCGAAATTTGTGCTGGTTTGCCGCTACACACGAGCAGGTCAACTGCCACAACGGCTGCCGGCACCATCGACTTCTCGATCCCGAGGCTGCTGCTTCCTCGACTGGCTACTGGCGCGGCGCCTGCGCGGGGAACGGGCGCTGACAACCGTGGCACCTGCTCGGAGTCTGGACCAGGCGGATGGAGAGGCCGTCCGCCTGACCCTGATGCCGCAAGCTGACCACGATGGGGTCTGCTGCACGTTTAGGTGACAGGTGCTAGTCACACAGCCAGTGTGGCTGGCGTGTTCATGATGGCCTCAAATTCGATCGGGGTCAACCGTCCCAGTCGGGGCTGTCGGCGACGCCGGTGGTAGGTCCGCTCGATCCAGGTCACGATCGAGATGCCCAGTTGCTCGCGGGCGGTCCAGGACGTTCTTCTGGAGCAGCGAGAAGAAGCTCTCCATCGCGGCGTTGTCGCCGCAGGAGGCGACTCGGCCCATCGATCCGACCATGCGATGGCGAGTGAGCACACGACGGAACTTCCTACTTCGAAACTGGGATCCTCGATCGCTGTGAACCACGCAGCCAGCGACATTACCGCGCATCGCTACGGCGTTTTCCAGCGCGTTGACCGCCAGTGTCGACTTCATTCGGGAGTCGATGGAGTAGCCGACGATCAGGTTGGAGAAAACGTCTTTGATCGCGCAGAGGTAAAGCGTGCCTTCCGCAGTTTTGTGTTCCGTGATGTCCGTTAACCACAACTCATTGGCCTCCTCAGCGGTGAACGCGTGCCGGATACGGCCCTTGTCGTCCGTGACCGTGCAGAGGTCGTCGTGGACCGGCGACCCAGGCTTCTTCCCGTTCCTCGCCCGCTTCTTCCCAAACGCACTCCACCAAGAATTGTCACGACAGATGCGCCACGCAGTCCGATCAGCCATCACCTGCCCGGCATCGCGAGCCTCGTCCGCCAAGAGCCGATGCCCGAACTCCGGGTCATCCTGGTGCGCGTCGAACAGAGCGTTCGTGCGATACCCCTCGACCACCTCACGAGCCGTGACCGGGTCGGCCAGCCACCGGTAATAGGGCTGGCGAGCAAGCTTCAAAACCCGACACGTCACCGCCACGGGAACCCCGTCGACAGCGAGCTCAGTCACGAGCGGGTAGAACCTTTTCCCGGCAGGTTCGCCTGCGACAAATACGCTGCCGCACGACGCAACACCTCGTTCTCCTGCTCCAGCAAACGGATTCGCTTCTGGGCTTCTCGCAGCCCGGCCGACACCGTGCCAGAGGTGCCGGGTTTGCTGCCATCATCGACAGCAGCGCGCTGCAACCACTTCTGCAACGTCATCGTGTGAACACCAAAATCGGTCGCGATCTGCTCGATCGTCACACCAGGTTCACGGTTTCGAGCCACGCGCACAGCATCGTCACGAAACTCACGGGGATAAGACTTAGGCATACAGACATCCTTCCAGCCCACCCACCCGGGCAAGCCAACTCAGATGTCACCTACTCGTGCAGCAGACCCGGTCTTGGGTTTTCTGTTTGAGCCGTTCGTAGGGTGTGCTACCCGCGAGGGCTCCGTGGGGTCGATCGTAGTTGTAGTAATCGTCCCATTCTTGGAGCTTGTTGTTGAAGAGGTTGACGTCGTCGATGACTTGGCTCTCGAGGAGGCGGTAGAACTCTTCCGAGTCGATCCGGTGGGAGCGTTCGACCTTGCCGTTGAGGCGCGGTGTGGCTGGCTTGATGTAGACGTGGTTGATGCCTGTGTCGAGCAGGTGCCAGTGGAAGGGTTGCCCGAATTCGGAGCCGTTGTCGGTTTGGACCTTCTCGACTTGGAACGGCAGTTTCGACAGGACGTGGTCGATGAACTGGATCGCGGTCTTTTGATCGTGCTTCGGGTAAGCGCGCAGCACGCGAAGTCTCGTGCAGTCATCGATGGCCGTGTATTGGTAATAGCGTTTTTTCTTGCCGGTCTGTCCGAGCGGTTCGATGAACTTCACATCGACCTGCAGTGCGTGCCCTGGTCTTTGCTTCTCGTATCGCTTCCAGCGGGTCTCATTGCGCTTGTAGCGCTGCGACGCTGGCAGCCGGCCCAGACCGAGCTTGTGAAGGATCCGCCAGACCCCAGAGGAGCTGATCGTGATGTCGTGATATCGCTTCAGATACATCGTGATCTTCTGCGGCCCGAAATGGTATTGCTGACGCAACCACAGGATCTTTTCGACGACCTCGACGTTGGTTGCCGTCGGTGCGTGGTGCGGGGCACTGGAACGGTCCCGAAGACCCTCGGCCCCTTCTTCTTCGTAGCGTTTCAACCAGCCGTAGTACGCCTGGCGGCTGATGCCGTAATAACGGCACGTCGCCGCGACGCTGCCGCTGACTTCCTCGACATGCCGCAACACAGCGAGCTCATGTTTCGCGCGACGCTCGAGCTCCCGCTCGACCGAAGCAGAGGTTCTTGATTTCATAGAATCTTCCTCCCATCAGGAAGACCCAACTGTCAACAACCTCCGTCAGTTTTATATTCTGGCAAGATTCAGAAGTTCATCGGCCCCGGCGGCAGTGGCTTCTCAATAGCGCTCTCGGCAAAAATCGCCGTCACCATACTCACTGCTCGCGGGTCGAGACTATCGCCCGGATAGAAGTCTTCGTAGAAGTCCTCCACCTCACCGAGCGTGCCGATTTCGCACAGACTCAGCAGCAAACGAATATCGCGGGTATCGCGACCTGGACGATTGGCGCGCAGTTTCATCGCTAATAGTGCTTCCTTGGACGCGACCTGAATCACGATGCCATCGCCATCGTAGATGGTGTCCCATTCGACGGTGCGACCGAGGGTGGGAAGAGCATCTGCTTTCGTGACTTCGAAATTAAGCCACGCGGGATCCCAGTCATGATGTTGAGCAACACGGGCTGCAGCCGCGGCAACCGCGGCATCACTTCCCGGACGAACGTGAAGCGAATCAAGATCCTGCGTGCTTCCCCGATCAAAATAGCGCAACGACAGGGCTGCCCCGCCAACCAATCTGATGCCCGCGACCTCACCATCGGCACGTAGTTCAGCGATGAGCTCACGAAGCCCGGCGATGATGTCATCTCGATCAAGAGTGGTTGCCACGATCACACGCTCTCGAACGTCGCGCGCCACGCAAGAACGCCTCGTTTGGCGAACTCGACGGGGACTTCAGCAAGTGCAGGAACAGGATCGGCCGGATCCACTTCGAGAGTTCGGGGAGTACTCAGAAACCGACTCGGGAGGTCGACCCATGCCGGCACAGGGATTCCGTCGTCGCAAAGTCGCCAAGCTACGAGGGCTGCGATCGCCGCATCCCACACCGGGTCGCGAGTTGACTCGGGCTCTGCGAGTCCAAGTATCCCCCGTACAAGTCCGTGCTCGGCCACAAGATTGTCGTTGAGTTGCAGCAGGGCGCGAAGAGCCCTGTCTTTGTCACCGGCGTTGAGTTGTCGACGGATTTCTGTCGCTACCGTTGCTGCGTCATCCCGCCGAGTAGGAGCCGAGTACAGTCGATGCCCGGCCCCAGCAAGCAGCCGGTCGATGGTTTCGAAGCTTGCATCGCGCCCGCGCTCGGACCGAGAAACGCTGCCTTGGTCAATGAGCGAACGAGCCGCAAGCTGTTCTTGGGTAAGACGACGACTCTTCCGGGCGGCGCGGACAAGCGTCGATGCGTTCGCCATGCCCATCACCACCCTCGATCGTTATCTTATTTATAGCTTACACGTCATATTTTGCGTGTGCCCCACTCGGATCCTAGAGATTTGGCGATCTCGCCGATTCGGGTCACCCCACCTAAGCAGGGTTTGCCCAGCAGCTCGCGCCTGGTTCTGGATGTGCTCGAAGAGTGCGTCGAAACACATCGGCTATGACGGATTGATGCTGGCAGAACTCGCGTCGCCACCAGACGGCGCCTCGACCTTGGGGTGGTGGTCGGTGCAGTCCGTTGCTTTCAGCTCGACGGTGTGGATGTTGGCTAGGTCAACGGTCGCTGGGTCGTCGGCGTTATGGGCGCTGGTTATGGTTGTGATCCTCATGAATCAATGCAATCGGTTTGACGCCGAAGAGTCGTCCGCCCTCGGGCTAGTTTTACTCATCCTTTCGGAGGATTCATCTACTTGCCAACAGTTTCTGATGCCTATTCGCCCTAACGTGGGGGCATGTTCAATCCACTTCCTAAGCTTCGCTGGCTCGTCGAGCCGTCGTTTGCGATCATCTTCTTCGCACTCTGGATCGTTGCCGAAATTGGCCGTTCGGATGGCGCGCCCTGGCCGAGTTTCCCGTTCACCGTAGGTTTACTCGCTGCGTCGATTGGCGTCGCACGCAGTTTTCCTAGAGTGGCGCTGGCGCTTACTGGCATTGTGCTTGTGGTTCAGCTCTTCGTACCATCGACACGATTTATTGGGACGACCTGGCCGATCTACCTCGCCGTTCTCATCACCTGCTTGATCATCAGTGCGACCGCAGCAGGACGGGTCCGCTGGCTCTCTCTTCCCGCGACCGCCGGCTACTTCATCCTCATCACGGGCCTGATGACGATCCCCTCCCTATCGGATGGCTACGGATTGGCGTCCTGGGCAGGAGTGGGGCTTCCCGAAGCTCATATTGTCGGCAACTTCCTTGCAGTTCTGCTGCCAAGTCTTGTGTCAACAGCGGCAGCGTGGTTCATTGGCTTCGGCTTCAGGGCTTCGCGGTTGAAACGAGCCAGCGATATCAAGCTCGGAGAGGCCGAAGGAGAGTTGCGATCTGCGGAAATTGACCTGATTATTACGAGAGAACGTGACCGCATCGCACAGGATGTTCATGACATCATGGCTCATTCGTTAGCTGTGATAATTGCGCAGGCGGATGGTGCGAGGTTCATCGGCCCGTCCCGACCTGGGGTGGTCAATGAATCACTTGAGCGGATCGCCGCGTCGGCTCGAGCATCACTGTCTGAGGTGAGGATGCTGATCGAGTCGCTAGTAGATGACCCGGAGGGTCATTCGAATCCCACCCTCGCGAATCTGGATGATCTGGTGCTGAGGATGTCCGGGGCTGGCCTGTCGGCCACGGTAACGCAGTTCGGCGAGCAAGTCACACTCACTGCCAGTCAGGAGTTAGCGGTTTACCGCATCGTGCAGGAGGGTCTGACAAACGCACTCAAGCACGCCGGTGCCGGCCCGACCGCACGTGTGACGATGGACTGGCGCGGCCCCGGTCTTGCTCTTACGATCGAATCAAGCGGGACTCCCCCGCAACAAACCAACACCGAACCGCACACCATAAAGCAGGGCCGCGGGATCTACGGTATGCGTGAGCGTGCACGACTTGCGGGAGGGTGGCTCACCGCAGGTAGCGAAGCGGATATACCGGGGGGATACTTGGTTACCGCCTTCGTGCCGACAGCGTGGAGTCCTACGCCAACCGTCGAAGCAGAGATGGCTACGATGCCACAACAGGGTACGAGTACACAGTGACAGTCATCCGAGTCGCGATCGCCGACGACCAGCAACTCTTCTGCTCCGGTATCCAGATGCTCATCGAATCGCAGGCAGATCTCGAATTCGTCGGAGCCGCATACGACGGAGAAGCCGCCATCGTTCTTGCACAAAGTGCTCGCCCCGACGTGATTCTGATGGACATCCGGATGCCAATCATCGACGGCATCGAAGCGACCACACGCATTCTTGGCACCCCAGAGGGCCTCGCAGGCGATGCTAATGAGACCTCGAGCTCTGTTGCACAACCGAAAATCATCATGCTGACGACCTTCCAGCGCGACGAAGCTGTTATTCGCGCTATTCGCGCCGGCGCCGAGGGCTTCCTAATGAAAGACACCACACCAGAGTTCGTTCTCGCATCCATTCGCACGGTGCATGCTGGTCACGCCGTGATCGCACCCAGTAGTACCGTCGACCTCATTCGGCAGCGCACAAACCGAACCAATCGGGAACCAGCCGAAGAAGCGATCGCAGTTCTCTCCGCTCGCGAGAAAGAAGTATTCCTCCTCGCAGCGCGGGGACTCAGCAACGCAGAGATCGCCCAAGCCGCGTATATCAGCGAATCTACGGCCAAAAGCCACATCCGAAACATCCTGGCGAAACTAGCGCTCACATCGCGAGTGCAAATAGTGGCGCACGCCTACGAAAACGGGCTACTTAGTTGAGCCATGGACCCCGCCTCCGCCCGTGACGACTCCATTGAGCATCCCCGACATAATATTTTGGCGAGTCCGTTGCAGCGGCAGATGATGTCTGGGAGCATCGCGAACTGCTGCGCCTCCGACCCCTCGATCAGAGGTCAATAGGTCACTCCCGTGTGGAGAACCAAATCTCAGGCAAACACTGAGCCGGGACGAGTCGCAAAGGCCGTGTATCGGCCGCAATTTGGGGTTATAGGCCAAAACGTGTGGATGGGATCTTGATCTGACCATATGAATACTGGGCAAGAGCGAGGTTGTCATACTCGGTGACCCTTAGGTGTGCCGAACTCTC